>CALDNV010000029.1:0-2281 GCA_937914605.1 uncultured Neisseria sp. | reverse complement strand
GTACTGTCTGCGGCTTCGTCGCCTTGTCCTGATTTAAATTTAATCCACTATAAATACATGGGAAACCTGTCGCGACAATGCAAAGGTCGTCTGAAACCATCTAAGTCATCACGCCCATCCTGTTTCTCGCCATATTTGAAACAAAAATCGCGCGCCAAGCGTTCAGACGACCTTTTCTGCCCCTTGATACCAACAACCCGCCCAAAAACAAACCGACCGCTGTATCTCGCGGTCGGTTTTTTGGATTTTTCATTATAAAACGTCGTCTGAAACCTTTTTCAGACGACGTTTTACGCTTTACCACATCAAGATTGAAGGCTCCGGCGTCACCTGATAACCCTCCTTGCGCAACTTCTCAATCAAGCCTTGTTCAGACATCAGGTGCATGATGCCTACGGCAAACACCGTTTTCTTTTTAGCAGATATCTCTTTGATTTTCGGCAACCAACTTTGATTGCGCTTAATCAGCAAATCGCTGCGTACCCAAGATAAAGCGGGAATAGTATCGGGATACTTTTGAGCAAATTCCTTTTCGAATTCAGTTTGCACCAAAGGTAAATCCTCGAACTTTCCTTTCTCATAGGCATTGAAAAGACGTTTGGTTTCCCGATCGGCATACTCTTCATTCGTTCTCAATGTCAACATTTTAATCATCAACTTTTCCGGCTGACTGGCAAAAATTCGAGAGAAATCCATCACATCCTCTAAAGCAAGGCGTGTTTTGCCGGACTCTTGTGCCGCTTTCGACAGCAAAATATCCACACCCGTCTGGTTGCTGTATTCAGGCGGATAAATACTTAAAGCAAACAGCAACACCGCCCAAGGATGCATGTGGTCGATGTACGGTGCCATCTGAGCCAACTCCGGACTTTTCATAAAATCCTGTTGCAACAGTTCAAAATTCTTATCGCCCAACTTGAATTTCAAAGAATCTTGACTATAAATTTTTTGCATAAACTCTTGATATTTCGCTATCTCTTCATCATTGAGCTGGGGCAGCATATCGGCCTCGGTAACCAACTGTTCGACAGATGCCAGCAGATTCTTTGCATCTTGAGACAAGGTGGCATTGGGCTTACCGATATGGATGGTACCGACCAAATAAGAATCCGGCTGCCCCGATTTGCTGATTTTCCAAACATTACTGGTTAATTTAGGGGTATCCCAATTCAATTCAGGACGAATAACAACAGAAGCCGCTTTTTCTTGCTTTGCTGCCGGTTTCTCCGAAACCTCCTGTTTACATGCAGACAACGGCACAATCGCCAAACAAACAGCCAACAGAGACAATAATTTATTCATCTTTTCCTCTTCATCATCATGAAATGTGGCAACAGTATAGTGTATAGGGGGTTAACTTTAAAATAGACCGATATGTTAAATAAAATACCCGATTTTATTACCAGATTTTAAAACTATTTTGCTCCTTAACTATCGAACTGCCCTAATAAACAAAATGGCTTCTTTGCACATCCCGAGCGACACCGGCTATTGAGCCGACAATAAGGAAAAGGTCGTCTGAAACCGCCCGACTGATGATACAATTTCGCCTGAATATCCACTTTGGAACACGGTCATGAGTCTCTACGCCATCGCCCACATCATCCACCTCTATTGCGCCATCGCCTTTGTCGGCGGCGTATTTTTCGAAATGCTGGTTTTGTCCGTCATGCACACTGGCCGCGTCTCACGCGAATCACGCCGCGAAGTCGAACGCGCCATGTCCTACCGCGCCGTCCGCGTTATGCCGCCCGTCGTCATTACGCTTTTCATCAGCGGCATCGTCATGGTATTCAACCGCTACCTGCCCTTTTTGAGCCAACCCTTCGCCACCTCATTCGGTACGCTCCTCACCCTCAAAATCCTGTTGGCAGTCAGCGTCCTCGTCCATTTCGCCATCGCCGTCGTCAAAATGGCACGGCGCACCCTGACCGTCGGCTGGTCCAAATACATCCACGCCGTCGTGTTTTCCCATATGCTGTTCATCGTATTTTTTGCCAAAGCCATGTTCTATCTGTCTTGGTAAGCGGTTTTCAGACGACCTCTTACCATCATAGGTCGTTTGAAAACAAAGAACGAACACAAAATAACACGCTGACAAATAGCGGCATTTGAAAGCAAAAAATCCGCATAACCCGCAAAACCAATATGACCAAGTCAGCCGCGCTATCCCCTCTTTCTCATCAGATGGGGCAGATTATTCAAAATTAAAAGGTAACGAGGTTCATATATAGTGGATTAACTTTAAATCAGGACAAGGCGACGAAGCCGCAGACAGTAC
>CALDNV010000028.1:0-2989 GCA_937914605.1 uncultured Neisseria sp. | reverse complement strand
CGTACTATCTGTACTGTCTGCGGCTTCGTCGCCTTGTCCTGATTTAAAGTTAATCTACTATATTATTTTTAACGGCAAGATTATGAGTACCGAAACCAAAAACTACATCACGCCCGTCGGCTGGCAGGCATTGAAAGACGAGCTGTATCAACTGGTCAATAAAGAGCGTCCCGAAATCGTCCAAATCGTCAATTGGGCGGCAAGCAACGGCGACCGCAGCGAAAACGGCGACTATCTTTACGGCAAACGCCGTATGCGCGAAATCGACCGCCGCATCCGATTCCTGACCAAGCGTTTGGAAGCCGCCGTTGTCGTCGATCCCGAATTGCGCGAAGCGACCGACCAAGTGTTTTTCGGCGCAACTGTCGGATTGTTGCGCGGCGACGGGCGCGAGCAAACCGTCAAAATCGTCGGCGTCGATGAAATCGATACCGCACAAAACAAAATTTCTTGGATTTCCCCGTTGGCGCGTTGTTTGATTAAAGCGAGGGAAGGGGACGAAGTCGTCTTAAATACGCCGGAAGGGCGCGAAGAGATTGAGATTTTGTCGGTGGAATACATACGGATTGATTGAGTGGCAGTCGGATTATGCCGTATTTGTCGAGATAAAAAGGTCGTCTGAAAACATCAAGGTTTTCAGACGACCTTTTGTTTGAAGCCGCCGCTTCGCAAACTGACCTGTCCGCTGGATGTAATAATCTTTCTTTTGAGCCAAAGCAAGGCGGCGCGACCGCATTTTAGGTTTAATACACTATTGTTTTTTATCCGATAAGACCGTACACCGGCATCCCCTCAACACTGCCCTACCGCGACAGTTTTGCCGTCTTAAGAAACGGCGTTCCCACCTCAATCCACTTTAAGGAAAATCATGGCTTCGCGCGATTTATACCCACAGGAAATTTTACAGGTCGTCCTCGATAAAAGCTGTGCCAAGGCACAATCCAGCGTTTCCACGCTGGCGGTTTTGAGCGTTTTGGCGGGCGGATACATCGGCTTCGGTTATCTTGCCTATTTGAAAGTGGTCAGCGGCATTCCGCACGAATGGGGCGGCTTGGCAACTTTACTCGGCGCGGCAATGTTCCCCATTGCCTTGATCTGCATCCTGCTCGGCGGCGGCGAGCTGGTAACGAGCAATATGATGATTATGTCTTTGGGGCGTTTGGCAGGGCGGATTTCTACGAAAATGCTGCTGCGCAACTGGGTTGTCGTGTGTCTGGGCAATTTGGCGGGTACGCTGGCGATGGCGTTTTTCCTCGGACACTATGTCGGCATGACCGAAGGCAGCGTGGCGGAAAAAACGATTGCGGTGGCGGAAGCCAAAGTCCACATGGATTTCGGCAGGGCTTTCGTCTCGGCGGTCGCGTGTAACTGGATGGTGTGTATGGGCGCGTGGCTGCACTTTGCCGCCAAGCATACGGCAGGGCGGATGTTGGCGATTTGGTTTCCCGTCATGATTTTCGTATTAAACGGCTTCCAACACCTTGTCGCCAATATGTTCGTCATCCCCGCCGGTATTTTGGCGGGCGCAGACATTACATGGGGGCAGTTTTTCTTCAACATGATTCCCGTGTTTTTAGGCAATGTCTTAGGCGGCGCATCGTTTGTCGGCGCGTCGTACCTTTATACTTATAAAGATACGCTGAAAGATTGCGCCGAATAAGTGCCTTTGCGAACAACAAAACCTGCTTCAAAAAGCAGGTTTTGCCGTTTCAGACGACCCCTGTGCCGATTGCCGATGCAGTCCGTCTGATATAATGCTGCCTGAAAATAATCAGATACATGAAACACATGACTCAAGCCTCCCTCCCGCCCCGCCGCCTGTCCGTTGCCCCCATGCTCGACTGGACTGACCGGCACTACCGCTATCTCGCCCGCCAGATTACCCGCAACACATGGCTTTACAGCGAAATGGTCAATTCCGGCGCCATCGTCTATGGCGATAAAGACCGCTTTTTGATGTTTAACGAAGGCGAGCAGCCCGTTGCCCTGCAACTGGGCGGCAGCGATCCGTCTGATTTGGCGAAGGCGGCCAAAGCCGCCGAAGAATACGGCTACAACGAAGTCAACCTCAACTGCGGCTGTCCCAGCCCGCGCGTGCAGAAAGGCTCGTTCGGCGCGTGTCTGATGAACGAAGTCATGCTGGTTGCCGACTGCCTCAACGCCATGCAGGACGCGGTCGGCATTCCCGTTACCGTCAAACACCGCATCGGCGTGGACAGGCAGACCGAATACCAAACCGTCGCCGATTTCGTCGGCACGCTGCGCGACAAAACCGCCTGCAAAACCTTCATCGTCCACGCCCGCAACGCATGGCTGGACGGACTCTCCCCCAAAGAAAACCGCGACGTTCCGCCGTTGAAATACGATTACGTTTACCGCCTCAAGCAAGAGTTTCCCGAGCTGGAAATCATCATCAACGGCGGCATCACCACCAACGAAGCAATCGCCGGACACCTGCAACACGTTGACGGCGTAATGGTCGGACGCGAGGCGTACCACAACCCGATGGTCATGCACGAATGGGACAGGCTGTTTTACGGCGACACCCGCAGCCCGATTGAATACGCCGATTTGGTGCAGCGCCTCTACACATACAGCCAAGCCCAAATCCAAGCCGGACGCGGCACAATCTTGCGCCACATCGTCCGCCACAGCCTCGGGCTGATGCACGGCCTGAAAAACGCCCGCACTTGGCGGCGTATGCTTTCCGACGCGACGTTGTTGAAAGACAACGACGGCAGCCTGATTCTCGACGCGTGGAAAGAAGTCGAGCGGGCGAACGTATGGGAATAGCGCGGGTAAGCTGATTTTCGATTGACTCTGTCCGGCAGCTGAAAATCGCCTCTTTTCCGCAAAAATGAGAGGTCGTCTGAAAACGGAACAGGTTTTCAGAAGACCTCTCTTTATCCCATATGACACAATCAGCTCAGTCTATTATAGTGGATTAAATTTAAATCAGGACAAGACGACGAAGCCGCAGACAGTACAG
>CALDNV010000027.1:0-2515 GCA_937914605.1 uncultured Neisseria sp. | reverse complement strand
GCTTGGATCAAGGCAATCAATTCCGGTTTGCCGGTATCGGCACTTACCCTGATGTCGAGCATCAATCGCTCTTTACCACCCGGATAGCTTTGCGGATCATTGCCTTGCAAGACAGAAACTGCTTCTTTGACGGTAATAGGCTGTTGGGTCAGTCCGTTTACTAATAATTTGGCTGAAAATACTTCTTTGGCGATGCCGTCATGCGTAGTGAATGCACTTAGCGCATTGATTCGATAAAACGGGTCGGGTTCACCGTCTTCATCTTCGAGCTTGGGATATAGGGATTTCCAATACAAATCCACATTGGTTTTGATGGCTTCACAACCGGCGCAAAAGCCAACCAGACCATGTTTTGCAGTGAGCGCCTGTGTGTAATAGGACAAAACATGAAGGTCTTTCGATTCAGCCAGCAATTGATTGCACAGCTTCTCTACTGTTGCCCAATCAGGCTCTTCAGCAGGGATGATGGTGTCGCCATATTGCCTTTCCGGTTTCCCTTCGGCAGCGCTTTGAAGCTCTAAAAAGCGGCTGTCGTATTCAATATTTACCCCTTCAGGGGTGTCGGCGGAAATAGGTTCTGCCCACAAGGGAAATGTATTCATCTATTTATCATCCAAATATTTTATTGAACAGAGAGCAGGTGAGCTCTCCGTCTCTTTCTATATGGTAACCGCTTTCGTAGTCCAGCCAAAAGCTGCCAATGTTATCTGATTTAGATAAAAAATTAAGGAAAGGTTCGGGTAACGGATGGTCAGACTTATAAAGTGTACCTAAACAATTTGTTATAATACATTTACCATTTATTAATGTTTGGTTAAAAAAATCTATGTTTTGAGAGAAAAAATTAATAGATTTTAACTGTTCTGGAAGGGGGTAAGGTTTTTGGAATAGTACAAAAGGATATTGCCGACCTGTTTGGTCTGAACTGAGTGCCGTTAGCCCAATATAGGTAATGCTATCAGACAGTTTAATGCAAAACAGCCAAATCCGCGATACAGAAAGCGTCTTTCGGGTAAACGGAATGAGTTTGTCTTGGTTGTTGCAACGATCAAACCATCCATCCCAAAAGTTTTTATCATTAGACTGGAGATTTTCAGAAACAATAAAATCACGAGACTGATTTAGTTTTCCGAAAAAATAGATTTTGCTTTGCTGCATAAATAATAATCACATAATGTAAAATTAACAAATGATAAAGTTACTTAGGGTATCGATTATGCTTTGGCTATGAGTTATGTCCGCGATAGCCACTGTATATATACTTTACCATAATTTTGGTTTATGTATTAATATATTTTTTTCCTTATTAAAAGAATAACTAAAGTAATATTTGTATGATAAAGAAGTATTTGTGGAACATTTTTTATTATTTTAGTGTCTTACTTTACAATTTATTTGCAGTTTGTTGTTTGTTATAATCTTCGCATTATGTCATGCTATTTTCAAAATATATTCAAAAGCGATTTTGATCCAAACTTGTAAATCTGTAAGCAACTTAGGTTTTCCATTTCAATATCAATAGAATCTCGACGGAGGGAGTAAGCGCATGGCCTCTTTCGGTAACACTTTCGGTGTTCTCATTCCTAAACCAGCCGCACCAGCCATGGTGTCTCAAGGCTCTGCCAATCCACCCGAGCCGCTGACCAATGCAGCAGGACCGGTCGATGTGATAGAAATGGTTGCCGATGTTGCTTCCACTGCCCTTTCCATAGTTGCGCCTGATTCCGCTGTAGCCGATGCAGCTGATGCCATATCCGAACTGGTTTCCCTTGCATCCATGATTCCTGGTCAGCCGGGTCCCAAACCCCCTTCCCGTAAAATGGTCAGCGGTTTCAGCGGCGGCATGGGTATGGGTTTTGATGGTGGGATAGTTACCTCGGGGCATGGGCACTGTATTCCTTGTAAGGTAGCTGCAGCTATCGGTAATCCTGTTAATGCCGTACTCGGTATCAAAGTCCTATTTGATGATACCGAGACCGACTTTGCTTTCGACTCCCCGCTTCCCCTTGTGTGGCAGCGCAGCTACTATTCCGACCAGATAGGCAACGGCTGGTTGGGACAGGGTTGGTCGCTGCCGTTCTCCATGCGTCTTGTCCGTACTGCCGACGGTTTCCTTTATATTGATGAACAGGGCAGGGAAATTCCGTTGCCGGATATCAGCGACGAAGCGGACGAGCCTTATTCCGCAGCCGACGACGATGAAGACGATTTATATGAAGAAGAGGCTGCCCCAAAACCTGCTTCCGCCGAAGAAGATCCCTACGGTCTGGATGACGCCTATTTCGATCCTTACGAACAAATCTTCTTTTCACAGATTTCAGACGACCTTTACCAAATCGCCTCCCCCGACGGCGGCGCACGGCTGCTGTTTGCCGAAGTCGATTCCGGCTGCGGTATTTACCAACTGGTCGCCCAACTCGACCGCAACGGCCGCCATATCCGCCTCTGTTACGACGACAACGGACTGCCGCACAGCATTTACGACGGCAGCGGCCGACACTTCCAACCCGTATTC
>CALDNV010000026.1:0-5356 GCA_937914605.1 uncultured Neisseria sp. | reverse complement strand
TCTCTTTGAGCTAAGGCGAGGCAACGCCGTACCGGTTTAAAGTTAATCCACTATACAACCCCCTTATTTCCGCATTTCAACCAACATCCGACACACGCCTAATCCTGCCGCTGCCAAGATTGCGGCGACAAAACCGATGTTGGAAATGCCCGCCCAGACGGTAACGTAATGTCCCAAAAGCGCGCCGCCGCCGATGCCGACGTTGTAGAGGCCTGAATAAATCGAGTTGGCCACATCCGTCGCATCCGAGGCAAAGTCCAATACTTTGGAGACCATGCCGAGGCTCAAGACGACGATGGCGATACCCCAGACAAACACCAGCGCGTAAACGGCTATCGGGTAAGCGGCAAGGGGCAGCAGGCAGAGCGTTGAAGCCATGATGACGGATACCGAGGTCAGCAGGAATGCACGCTGGTGTTTGGCAAACCATTTGCCGAACAGATACGACGCGGCAAACCCCGCCAGTCCGTACAGGCTCAAGACGATGGTCACTTGTTCGGGCGCGAAGCCGCCGGCTTGCAGGACGAAGGGTTCGATATAGCTGTATGCCGTAAAGTGGGCGGTAATCAGGAGGACGGTCAGCGCGTAGAGCAGCATGAGGTTTTTGCGCTTGAGCAATCCGGGCAGGCTTTTGAGCGAACCTGTGTTCACGCTGGGCAGCAGCGGCAGGTTTTTCGCCAATATGCCCATGACCGCCGCCGCGCAAAGTCCGATAAGCAAAAAGCTGAACTGCCAGCTTGAATGTTGCCCGATAACGCGCCCCAGCGGGATGCCCGCCACCATTGCCATGACCGTCCCCGTACTGAGCAGCCCCAAAGCCTGATTGCCTTTGCCTTGCGGCGCAACACGCACTGCCAGCGAGGCGGTAATCGACCAAAACACGGCGTGCGTCAGGGCGATACCGATGCGGCTGACGAGCAGGATTTCGAAACTTCGGGCGAAATAGGAAACGATGTGGCTGATGGTAAAGAACGCGAAGAGGATGAGCAGCAGCTTTCGGCGTTCGATATTTTTCGTTGCCAGCATCAGCGGTAACGACAGCAGTGCGACGATCCACGCATACACGGTAATCATGATGCCGACTTCGGTCGGCGGCATATTGAAGGTCGCGCCGATGTCGCTCAATAGGGCAATCGGGATATATTCGGTGGTGTTGAAAATGAATGCGCCGACTGCCAGGGCGATGACGCTTAGCCATTGTTTGTTTGTGTTTGCTGACATTGAGGTTTCCCTTTTTATATTTTTCTTCAAGATTTTAACGAATCTGTAATTATACTACTTTCAGACGACCTTCCTACTGCGCCGACGCAAATTTCCACCCTAGACGCTCCCGCATCATCGGCATACAATCTTTGCATGAACACCAAACGCCCCAAGCTGTCCCGTTTTGCCCATATTTACGGCATGAACGGGCAATTCGTCCTGTTGGAACAGCATTCCGAGTGGATGCCAGTCAACGATGCCGACTACGACAATGCGCCTGCATTGCCGGAGGGGTTCGTGTTTGCGGATGAAGCGTTCTATACGACCGACGGCAGCGTGCCGCCGCTTGTCCTGCCCGACAACATCAAAATCTTCAACGAAGAAGCGCGCAAACTCGAACGCCGCAGGCTCGATGCGCTGGCTTTGGAGGAGTTGGGCAAAAACCTCGCCGCCGCCCAAGCCGAGACCGACCTCGAAGCCCTGCTCGAAAAAATCGACTTTCATTTGAAACAAGACAATCTGTTCAAATAAAACTTTTCAGACGACCTCCCAAGTCGCTAAGGGGTCGTCTGAAAGATAAAATCGTTGACAATCCAAACCGATTTGGTACATTGTTCAACACTTATCAATCCCCGTTTCCCAACCGACAAAGGAGTCGAGAAGATGTTTTCAAAAAGCGTCAACCTAGCCCAATATGATCCGGAGCTGGCAGCTGCCATCGCCCAAGAAGACCAACGCCAGCAAGACCACGTCGAACTGATTGCTTCCGAAAACTACGTCAGTTGCGCCGTGATGGAGGCACAAGGTTCGCAATTGACCAACAAATACGCCGAAGGCTACCCCGGCAAACGCTACTACGGCGGCTGCGAATACGTCGATATCGTCGAACAGCTGGCAATCGACCGCGTCAAAGAACTCTTCGGTGCTGAATACGCCAACGTCCAACCCCATTCCGGCTCCCAAGCCAATCAAGCCGTGTACGCCTCCGTCCTCAAACCCGGCGACACCATCCTCGGCATGAGCCTCGCCCACGGCGGACACCTGACCCACGGCGCGAGCGTCAACATTTCCGGCAAACTCTACAATGCCATTACCTACGGCTTGGATAAAAACGAAGTCCTCGATTACGCCGAAGTCGAACGCCTCGCGCTCGAACACAAACCCAAAATGATCGTTGCCGGCGCATCTGCCTACGCCCTGCAAATCGACTGGGCGAAATTCCGTGAAATCGCCGACAAAGTCGGTGCCTACCTTTTCGTCGATATGGCGCACTACGCAGGCCTGATTGCCGGCGGCGAGTATCCCAACCCCGTCCCATTCTGCGACTTCGTGACCACCACCACCCACAAAACCCTGCGCGGCCCGCGCGGCGGCGTGATTTTGTGCCGCGACAACACGCATGAAAAAGCGTTGAACTCTTCCATCTTCCCAAGTCTGCAAGGCGGCCCGCTGATGCACGTCATCGCCGCCAAAGCCGTTGCGTTCAAAGAAGCCCTGCAACCCGAGTTCAAACAATACGCGAAACAGGTGAAAATCAATGCCGCAGCGATGGCGGAAGAATTGGTCAAACGCGGCTTGCGCATCGTTTCCGGCCGCACCGAAAGCCACGTTTTCCTCGTTGACCTGCAACCGATGAAAATCACCGGCAAAGCCGCCGAAGCCGCATTGGGCAAAGCAAACATCACCGTCAACAAAAACGCCATTCCGAACGACCCGGAAAAACCGTTCGTTACCTCCGGCATCCGCATCGGCTCCGCCGCCATGACCACACGTGGCTTTAACGAAGCCGACGCCCGAGTCCTCGCCAACCTCGTTGCCGATGTTTTGGCAAATCCTGAAGACGAAGCGAATTTGGCAAACGTCCGCAAACAAATCACCGCGCTTTGCGACAAATACCCCGTTTACGGCGCGTAACCGGCTTGCCCGTTTAAGCATTTTGTAACACGGAAAGGTCGTCTGAAAATCTTGAAAAAGGGTTTTCAGACGACCTTATTTGTTTTTGACGCTTGATTCTTGCAGCGGCGGGCAAAAATCCCGCATTTGCCCCTTTCTTTCCGCCTGCAAACGGAGTACATTTACCCCCATTGTTAACAATTTTACGGAACACACATCATGGAGAAATTTCCCAAATCGTCCAAGCTGGACCATGTTTGCTACGACATCCGCGGCCCGGTACACAAAAAAGCCCTGCAACTCGAAGAAGAAGGCCATAAAATCCTCAAGCTCAATATCGGCAACCCTGCGCCGTTCGGCTTTGAAGCGCCCGATGAAATTTTGGTGGACGTGATCCGTAATCTGCCGACCGCGCAGGGCTATTGCGATTCCAAAGGGCTGTATTCCGCCCGCAAGGCCATCGTTCATTACTATCAAACCAAAGGTCTGCGCGACATTTCGGTCAACGACGTTTACATCGGCAACGGCGTGTCCGAGCTGATTACCATGTCCATGCAGGCGCTTTTGAACGACAGCGACGAAATCCTGATTCCCGCGCCCGATTATCCGTTGTGGACGGCAGCCGCCACTTTGGCGGGCGGTACGGTGCGCCATTATCTGTGTGACGAAGAAAACGACTGGTTTCCCAACCTTGCCGATATGGAAGCCAAAATCACACCGAAAACCAAAGCTATCGTCGTCATCAACCCCAACAATCCCACCGGAGCGGTGTACAGCAAAGAAATCCTGCTTGAAATCGCCGAGTTGGCGCGCAAACACGGTCTAATCATCTTTGCCGACGAAATCTACGACAAAATCCTCTACGACGGCGCGGTACACCACCACATTGCCGCACTCGCCCCCGACCTGCTGACCATTACCTTCAACGGACTCTCCAAAGCCTACCGCGTTGCCGGATTCCGTCAAGGCTGGATGGTGCTCAACGGCCCGAAAGAACATGCCAAAGGCTATATCGAAGGTCTCGATATGCTCTCGTCCATGCGCCTATGCGCCAACACGCCCATGCAACACGCCATCCAAACTGCTTTGGGCGGCTATCAAAGCATCAACGAATTCATCCTGCCAGGCGGCCGCCTGCTGGAGCAGCGCAACAAAGCGTGGGAACTTGTCAACCAAATTCCCGGCATATCCTGCGTCAAGCCGATGGGGGCGCTTTATATGTTCCCCAAAATTGACACAGAAATGTACGGCATCCATGACGACATGAAATTCATCTACGACCTGCTCGTGCGCGAAAAAGTCTTGTTTGTCCAAGGAACGGGGTTCAACTGGATACGCCCCGATCATTTCCGCATCGTTACCCTGCCGTACACCCACCAAATCGAAGAAGCCATGGGCAAACTCGAGCGCTTCTTGCAGACTTACCGGCAATAAGGCGGGATAACGATATGAAAAAATGCGTTGTCCTGACCGGCGCGGGAATCAGCGCCGACAGCGGGTTGCTGACTTTCCGTGATGCAGGCGGTTTGTGGGAAGGGCATAAGGTGACGGATGTCTGCACGCCCGAAGCCTTGGCGCGCAATCCTAAGCTTGTGATTGATTTTTACAACCAGCGCAGGATTCAGGCAAATGCCGCCGAGCCGAACGCCGCACATTTGGCGTTGGTCAAGCTGGCGCAATATTACGATGTGCACATCATCACGCAGAATGTGGACGCGCTGCACGAGAAGGCGGGCAGCAGCAAAGTATTGCACCTGCACGGCGAGCTGAACAAACTGCGCAGCACCGTCGATGAAGACGAAATCATCGAATTTACCGGCGAGCAGACCGACGATGTACGCGACAGCCAAGGCAATCCGATGCGCCCGCATATCGTGTTTTTCGGCGAACAAGTACCGATGTTTGACGCGGCGGTCGAAGAAATGCGCGATGCCGATGTGGTCATGATTGTCGGCACGTCGATGCAGGTTTATCCGGCGGCTTCGCTGATTCATTACGCGCCGCCCGCTGCGGAACG
Organism: uncultured Neisseria sp.; assembly: GCA_937914605.1. Classification (GTDB taxonomy): domain Bacteria; phylum Pseudomonadota; class Gammaproteobacteria; order Burkholderiales; family Neisseriaceae; genus Neisseria. The sequence continues at coordinate 243 of CALDNV010000026.1, read as the reverse complement.
CTATCTGGTCGATCCGAACCCGCAAGGCGTGGGCGCGGATGTCGAAGTGATTCCGAAACGCGCGGCGGAAGGCGTGCCGGCATTGGTCGAGCATTTGATTAGTCGGGCTTAAGACGGTTTGAAAATGCGGAAACGTCGTCTGAAAACGGGCAATGCTTGTTTTCAGACGACGTTTTGTTTTTGCAATGGTTATAGTGGATTAAAATAAAAATGAGACAAGGCGGCAACGCCCGCCGTGTACGG
>CALDNV010000025.1:0-10709 GCA_937914605.1 uncultured Neisseria sp. | reverse complement strand
AAAAAACTGCACCTTGTGAGTTGGAGGGGATGTCCAACTTTTGGGGGGCAGTTCAAACGCCACTTACCCTTTTCAGACGACCTTTGACTTGTTTTTACCCCTTCCGCCTTGTTTACTACGACCTTTCCCATTAATTTATATAGACTTCTTGCCCACGCATTGCCGAAGCAGCAAACACCCCATTCCCCATTCAAAAGAAACCCAATGAAACCATTTATCCGCGCCGCATCCCTACTTTTCCTTGCCGCAGCCTCCGCGCTTGCCTCAGGCAAAGACTTTATCATTTACGACCGCATGGACTACGTCGGCAAGCCCGACCTGACCGCCGACAAACTGTCCAAAGTATTCCTGATTTACGAATCCGAGCTGGTGATGCCCGATCCTGCCGGCAAGCGCAAACACGGTGTATTGAATGAAAAACGCATACGCGAATTGGCGCGTCAATCCTATCGCGAAGGCTACCGCACCATTTCCACCGACATCGAAACCTGGTTTGCCGAAAAAGACGGACAAATCCTCACGCCTCAAGAACTTAAAACCGACTTTACCCGTATGTACCAGATTTTCAAAGAAGAAAATCCCCGCGCCTACATCAGCAACTATGGCTTGCCCGACGAACACTTACACGCCATCCGCTACTACCAAACTCAGGCGGACAACGAAGCAGTATTGGCAAAATGGCGGCAATTCAGCAAACGCCGTCAGATGAGTGCAGCCATCAGCGACTACGCCAATCCCGTGTTCTACATCACCACGCCCGATTTGGCGCAATGGGAAAAAGACGTCCAAACCACCGTTGCCGAGATTAGAAAGCGCTATCCCGACAAAAAAATCATCGGCTACCTCTGGCCGCAATATTATTCCGCAAGCAACAGCCCGTATTTCAAACAATTTATCGATGCCGAACGCTGGCAGAAAATGCTTGAAATCAGCAGCAAATATATGGACGGCGTGATTATCTGGTCAGATAAGCGCGATGAAAACCATCAAATCGTCCGCTGGAACGACCCGCGCATACAGGCAATCATGCGCGCGACCAAATCCTTTATCGCGGCGCACCCCAAAGACATCGCCGTCGAAACATTGCAGCCGCCGACATCATCCAAATCATTGAAAAACAGCAAAGTGAAATAAAACAACGCATTTCCTGCCGTTAATCTACTAGAGAAAAGCATGAAGGCGGGCGGATAAATCCGCCAAGCAAAAAGGTCGTCTGAAACCCAAAATTTAGGTTTCAGACGACCTTTTTGTCGCAATGGCGGTTTTGTTGCTTATTAATCCACTATAACAGGGAGAGTGATGTCCATGATCTTGTTGCAGTTTATTTTCAGACGACCTTTTTTCAAAATTCGCTTACGGCATTTTTTCATTTTAGTATAAATGCTTTATGGAAGTCTGAAAGCATGAATCAGATATGTCATCTTTGGCATGGTAATTGCAGGATAAAGGTCATAGTTCTATATTGTTTAGTAAATAAATGTTAATTTTAAAAGCAAAGTTATGGATTATCGGAGCTTTTTCTAAATAAACGGTAAGGTTAATTAGCTTAAAACACTATTTCCCAAGATATAGATATGTTCTAAAAATTGTACCTAAGTGACAATTAACGTCAGCTTGATTGGTTTTCAATAATATATAAACAAAATAAATGAATGCCTGCCTCATAAAATCCGCGTGTGCCTGAAGAAGAAGATCCGGCGGCGGGGCAGTGCGGGGAGTACGTCTTATTTTGATTGTATATGCTTGAATTCAATCTGATATTTTTTAATAAATCCAACTAAGAGAGATTGTTATGAATAAGATTTTCAAAGTTGTATGGAACCGTACCATCGGCTCTTTCGTCGTTACTTCCGAATTGGCGAAGGGACGTGTCAAATCAAGCAGCGAAGGTGCTGAAGGGGATGTGCGCGCCTCAGAGGAAGGTCGTCTGAAAACCTTATTCAGGCTGACAGCGTTGAGCGCGGCATTATTGGGATTTTCCGAAGGGGCTTGGGCTGAGATTACAGAAAAAACTAAAACAAACGGCGCGATACTTGCCATCGGCGACGGCTCGACGTCGGCAAATGGAACGGGTGCCCTTGCCATTGGTAATAACGCACAAGCTAAAACTAATGGGGCTTTGGCAATCGGTCCGAATTCAACTAATACGACTATTGCGAATGGTAATAATGCTATTGCTATTGGTGTTAATCTTCAGACAACTGGACAAAAGGCGATAGGGATTGGTACGGATACTACTGTTAATGGAACAGGTGCCATTGCGATTGGTAACAATGATTCGAGCAGAATGGCGAATCAAGGTGTTAACGGGAATGGTGCCATCGGTGTGGGTAGTAACTTAACAGCGCGTGGTAACAATGCAATTGCTGTGGGTACGGAATCTCAGGCAACGGCAAACCATTCAATTGCTATCGGTACTGGTACGCGAGCAATGGGAGAAGATTCTATCGCTATTGGTAGGTCTGAAGGCATCAAGTGGACGCGAGCAAACAATAAGCAAAGTGTAGCTATCGGTTGGACGGCACAAGCAACAGGTGCGACCCAAGCAGTTGCTATTGGTCCGGATGCTGTTGCCTCAGGCACGCAATCAACTTCCATTGGTAACAATACCCGTGCAGAAGGGGATTCATCTATTGCTATCGGTGGTGATGACTGGGATATTGTACGTAATAAAACTGTTGCAGCAGCGAAAAATAAACCTGTCCATCAAGTTTTCCAAGAGTTGACAGGTATGGAAATGGCGGCCGATCAGCCTCGTAATTCATTTAAAGGCACCTCTTCCGCCGATGCTGCCGTTGCAGTCGGTGTGAAAGCCTATGCGGACGGCGTGCTGTCCACCGCCTTTGGTTCTGGTACGTCTGCGACAGGTGTGGGCGCGGCGGCATTCGGTGTAGGTGCAACAGCCAGTCAGGATAAATCCGTCGCAATCGGTGCAGGTTCGCATACACGTACCAATGCAACGGCTGTAACGACTGCGACAGTTAATGATATTACTTATAGCGGTTTTGCGGGAACGACACATATTACCTCAGGTTCTCAAGTTTCTTTCGGTTCGGAGGGCTATGAGCGTCAGTTGAAACACGTTGCCCCAGGTGCAATCACTGCAACTTCCACCGATGCGATTAACGGCAGCCAGCTTTACGCGCTTCATGCTGGCTCGGGCAATATCGCCAAAGCGGTTGCCGATGCATTGGGTGGCGGCGCGACTGTGAGTACTGATCCTACAAACCGTCAAGGTACGGTAACGCTGCCGTCTTATGATGTGTTCAAAGGTAGTGACACGCCGAATACAGCAGGTAATGGTACAGTCAAATTCAATACAACCTCTAAGAACGTCGCTGGCGCGCTGACCAATCTCAATACTTACGTCAACCAAGGCTTTGTCGTCAAAGACAATGGAGGAGAGAACAAAGGCATTGTTACGCCCGGCGAAAGCGTACAGTTTGCCGACGGCAATGTGACTACCGTTACCGTTGATACCGAAGCAAACGGCAATACTAAAATCAAATACGACGTTAAGGTGGACGACAAAACCATCAAAGTTGTTGACGGTAAGCTTACCGGTACGTCGCAAACCCATTTTTATAGCGTAAATAGCACAGATCAAACAAAAGCCAACTACAACAACGACGGCGCAACTGGCGAAAATGCGATTGCCGCCGGTCCTGAAGCCAGGGCGGCTGCGAGCAATGCGGTTGTGATAGGTAGCAAGGCTGCTGTTGAGGCGGCAGCAGGCTCTGATTCCACTATTAATGGCGATACTACTGGCGAAGGTTCAGTTGCCGTCGGTTCGCTAAGTAAGGCAAACGGTAAGAACGCGACTGCCATCGGTCAGCAAGCAAATGCCTATGGTCAAAACTCGTTTGCTGGCGGTCAAGATACTGAGTCATCAGGTAAATCGAGCGTGGCCATAGGTGATGGCTCAAGAGCTACTGATAACTCTACTACTGCCGTTGGTCCATATGCCAAAGCTCAAAAAGCAGGTGCATCAGCATTCGGTTTCAATGCCAATGCTCAAGCAATAGGCTCTGTGGCAGTGGGTCGACTGGCACAAGCTCTGAATTTGAATGCTGTTTCGGTAGGTAATGAAAGCAAAGCAAAAGGAGAAGATACTGTTGCTATCGGTAACGGTGCCGATGCTGTACAAAATCGGGCAATGGCAATCGGTAAAAAGGCTTTTGCTAATGGTGCTGACACGATTGCATTCGGTGCCGCTACGAAGGCTGACCAAAGATATGCTATCGCTATCGGCTCTGGCAATAATGCTTGGAAAGAAGATTCCATCGCATTAGGACGTGCAGCCAATGCAGACGGCGCGGCTTCTTTGGCGCTTGGTTTGAACAGCCATACCCGTTTGGAAAACGCTATCGCTTTAGGTAATGGTGCAAACGCCGATTATAGTAATAGCATCGCCATCGGTAAATCCAGTCATGCAGCTGAATCCGCGGGAGTTGCTATCGGTAATGACGCACGGGCTTTGAAATTTAGCTCCGTTGTTATCGGTGATCAGGCTCAATCCAAGAACTCCCGCTCTGTTGTGATTGGTTTCAATGCTTCTGCAAACAATACCGAAATACCAAAGTCTGGGCAACCTGATTACAATCAAACCGTTGCTATCGGTGCATTTTCTAATGCATGGGGCGATCAATCTACTGCCATCGGTAACAATGTAACCGCCAAAGGCAATTCTTCTATCGCTATCGGTGCGGACGACTGGGATACCGTTGCAGCGAAAACTGTAGACGGTACGGGTAAAACGGTTAAAGAAGTTTATCAAGACTATACCGGTGATGTGATGGTAACCGGTAACTATGTTCATACGACCTCAGGTGAAGCTGCGGTAGCTATTGGTACTCAATCACAGGCGACAGCCGAATTGTCTACCGCCTTCGGTACGGGTACGCGCGCTCAAGGCGTCGCCTCTGCCGCATTCGGTATGGGCGCGAAAGCCACTCAAGGCAACTCTGTCGCAATCGGTGCGGGCAGTACGACTACAACCAATGCAATCGAAGTCAACGAAGCTAAAGTCAACGATCTGAAATACTCAGGCTTTGCAGGTGGTACCCATATTACCACCGGCGACCAAGTGTCTTTCGGTACGGCAGGCTACGAACGTCAATTGAAAAACGTTGCTCCGGGCGAAATTTCTAGCAATTCTACGGATGCCATCAACGGCAGCCAGCTGTACGCGGTACAAAACGTTTTGGGTAATACTGCCAAAACCGTTAAAGACGTATTGGGTAGTAATGCAAAGTTGGCTGAAGACGGCAGTATTACCATGAATAATATTGGTGGTACGGGTGAAAATACCGTTGACAGGGCAATTGCGTCTTTGAAAACGTCAGCCTTTAAATCGTTTCAATTAGAAACGGCTGCTGCTGCTGGAACCAATGGTCGCGCTGAAAACCATTCTTTACAGGAAATCACGAGTGGCTCCACTCTTCGACTTGAAGCAGGTAAAAATATCCATTTGAATCAGTCAGGAAGTACTGTAAGTATCAATACGGTTGATAATCCTGAGTTTACAGGCGTAGTTACTGCCAAAGGCGGACTAAATATGTCTGAAAACCGTATCACTAATTTGGGTAAAGGTACTGATACTAATGATGCGGTTAATGTTGGGCAGCTCCAAGATGCAATGAATAATCTGCGTGTCAACACTCTGACTACGGTTAGCAATGACGCCCCTTTCTCTTATATTGATAAAGACGGAAAGCTTTTAACCCGCAACGTTAAAGAAGTAGGCGGACAAAAAGTAGTATCGTTTACTTATGTAGATGGTGGTAAAGAATATAACGGTGATGTCACTATTGCCGCTTTGAACGCCAAAGACCCACAAACTTCCGTACCAACTATTGTTGGTAATGTGAAATCGGGTATCAAAGATAATGATGCAGTCAATGTGTCCCAATTGAAGAAAATAGCTGAAGCATTAGGTACACAGGTAGGAACTGACGGCAGTGTTTCTATGCCAACATATGCGGTTGTTTCAGGAGCACCATCTAATTCAAGCGTAGTTAACTACAATACTGTTGGCGATGCGCTGTCTGCTTTGAATAGAGCTGTTAATAGCCCTCTGAATTTTACAGGCGATGTTGGCAATAAGTTTGACCGTCAACTTGGCAGCACCGTGGCCGTTAAAGGCGGACAAACTGATCGGGCTAAATTGTCTGATAATAATATCGGTGTGGTTTCAGACGACCAAAATCACACGCTGAATGTCAAACTGGCAAAAGAATTGACCGGACTGACTTCTGCGGCCTTCAGCGGCGATGTAACCGCTGCTGGCACGACCGTTAACGGCTCTGGCGTAACCATCGGCTCCGGCAGCAACCCAGTGAGCCTGACTGCTGGCGGACTCTCCAACGGCGGCAATAAAGTTACCAACATTGCCGACGGCGCAGTAGATACCGACGCAGCAAGCTACAAACAAGTCAAAGCCGCGAAAACCGAGGTTCAAAAAGGTACAAACGTTGCCGAAGTGAAGAAGACCGAAGGTGCGGACGGTCAGGCAATTTACACCGTTAATGCCAAAGGCACAGTTGTTTCTGCCTCAGGCGCAGACAACGGTCTGACTCTGGGGGTGTCTGAAGATACAACCACCAATGTCACTACCTACAATTTGGATTTGTCAGACAAAACCAAAGAATCCTTGAAAAAAGCCGACAGCGCATTGCAAAACATCGGCGTACAAGTCAACGGTACGGCTGCCAAAATGTTGACTAAAGACGATTCCACGTTGAACTTCGTTGACGGCACAGGTACGACTGCTGAAAACAAAGCCGACGGTATCGCGTTCAATGTTAATAAATCTACGTTGAAAGCGAGTACTGGAGGTTTAGTCAGCGCAGATAAAGCAGGCGATGCTTTCGCCACGGCTGCCGATGTTGCACAAGCCATCAATGAGGCTGTTGCCAACAGCGAAAAAACCAGCGTGGTTGAAAAAGGAGACAATACCCATGTTGCCGCTGTGGAAGCGGGTAATAAAACAACCTACACCGTCCATGCCGACAATACCACGGTCAGTGTAAAAGCTGACGGTAAGTTGGCATTGAAGTCGTCTGAAACGATAAACGGTAACCAAACCAAAACCACCAACTACGAACTTGACCTTTCAGATGCCGCCAAGACTGAGATTCAAAAAGGCGTAGATGCGAAAGAAATCGTCGATACCAAAGGTATTACCTTTAACGGCGATAGCGGCTCTCCCGTAACCAAAAAACTGGACGAAACGCTGGCAATTAAAGGCGACGACAAAAACGTTGAAACCGAAGCAGGTACAGACGGTATTAAAGTCAAATTGAAAGACGAAATCACTGTCCAAACCGTCAATGCCGATAAACTCAAAGCGGGTGATAGTGTTCTGACCAATGACGGACTGACTACGCCTAAAGTCACCGCAGGTAACAGCGTACTGACGACCGATGGTCTAACCATTGCCAACGGTGATAATCCCGTATCCCTGACTAAGTCCGGTTTGAATAACGGCGGTAACAAGATCACCAAAGTTGCTAAAGGTACGGAAGAAACTGACGGAGTGAACGTCAGCCAAATCAAACCGTTGGCTGAAGCATTGAACATGACCGTCGGTGCGGACGGTACGATCGGACAGCCGAGCTTTACCGTCAAACAAGCCGACGGTACAGCAGGCACGGCTGTGCATACTGTTCAAGATGCCTTGAACAAAGTCAGCGACGAGTTGAACAAAGGTCTGAACATTGCCGCAGACAACGGCAATAACCAGAAAATCAATCTAGGTGATACCGTCAAGTACACGAGCAAAGACAAAAATATCGTTACGACTAGTGGCACGAACAAGGATATCGACTTCAGTCTTGCCGAAAAAATCACCATTGGTAAAACCGACGGTAAGAAAGTTGTTATCGACGGTACGAACGGCACGGTAAGCGGGCTGACTAACAAAACCTTGGGCGATACGGATTTCGCTACCAAAGGTCAAGCTGCGACTGAAGAGCAGATAGATGCTGCACAAACTAATTTGGCAAATGTTTTGGGTACAGGTTCAACCAACCAAAACGGTACGGTAACGGTTACCGACATCGGCGACACAGGCAAAACTACCGTCAGCGATGCGATTAAATCTGTCAAAGAAACTGCTGAAAAAGGCTGGAATCTGCAAGCCAACGGCGATACTGCCGAAAAAGTAGCAGCAGGCGAAACGGTAACGTTCAAAAACGGCAAAAACATCAAAGTAACCCGCGACGGCAAAAACATCACCGTGGCGACTTCAGACGACGTCGAGTTTGCTCATGTTAAAGCTAATTCAGTAGAAGCTGCCAGCGTGGTTGCCGACAGCGTCATTGCAGGCAACAGCGTCTTGACTACCGAAGGTCTGAAAATTGGTGATGACAGATCTCCGAACCAAGTGTCCCTGACTAATACCGGTCTGAATAACGGCGGCAACAAAATTACCAAAGTAGCCAAAGGTACGGAAGACGCCGACGCGGTAAATGTCAGCCAAATCAAACCGTTGGCAACAGCGTTGAACACGACCGTTGGTACGGATGGTTCTATCGCAGCACCTAACTTTACCGTCAAACAAACTGACGGTACGGCAGGCACTCCTGTGCATACTGTTCAAGAAGCATTGGACAAAGTGGGCGACGAGTTGGGTAAAGGTCTGAAGATTGCCGCTGATGCAGGGTCGACTGAAAAAGTCAACTTAGGTGACACCGTTACTTACACCGGTATTGATGGCAACATTAGGACCAAAACCCTGTCGGGAGGCAAAGTTGATTTCGGTTTGAACGACAAAGTTACGTTGGGTAAAGCCGGCAGCACCCCGATTGTACTTGACGGTACGAACGGCACGGTAAGCGGGCTGACCAACAAAACGTTGGGCGGCGCAGACTTTGCCACCAAAGGCCAATCTGCAACCGAAGAACAGCTGAATGCCAGCCAAGTGAATCTAAAAACCATTTTGGGCGGTAACGCAGAAAATACCAACGGCAATATCGCTATGAGCAACATTGGCGGGACTAACCAAAATACGGTTCATGACGCAATCAAGTCTGTGAAGGAGACGGTGGAAAAAGGTTGGAAGCTGCAAGCGAACGACGATACCGAAGAGAAAGTTGCTGCCGGCGAAACGGTTAACTTCAAAGACGGCAAAAACATCAAAGTAACCCGTGACGGTAAGAACATTACTGTAGCCACTTCAGACGACGTTGAGTTTACTCATGTCAAAGCTGGTTCAGTAGAAGCTGCCAGCGTGGTTGCCGAAAGTGTTATCGCAGGCAACAGCGTCTTGACTACCGAAGGTTTGAAGATCGGTGCAGACGGTTCGCCAAGCCAAGTGTCTCTGACTACTTCCGGTCTGAACAATGGCGGCAACAAGATTGCCAACGTAGCCAAAGGTGTGGCAGATACTGATGCGGTTAACGTCAGCCAGCTGAACCCGATTGCCAAAGCGTTGAATACCAGCATTAACCCGACTACCGGCGCGATTGAAGCTCCTGTCTTTACTGTAACCAAAGCAGACGGTACGAAACATGAAGCCGTAGGCACGATTCAAGATGCTTTGGATAAAGTGGGCGAAGAAGTCGGCAAAGGTCTGAACATCGTTGCGGACAACGGGTCGTCTGAAAAAGTGAACTTGGGCGATACTGTCAAGTACACAAGCAAAGACAAGAATATCGTTACCACAAGCGGTACAGGCAAAGCGATCGACTTCAGCCTGGCCGAGAAAGTCACCATCGGCAAAGACGCGGCGAACGGCGGCAAACCGGTCGTGATTGACGGTAAAGAAGGTATTGTCAGCGGACTGACCAACACTACATTGGGAGACACCACGCTCGCTGGTTCAAACAAAGCTGCGACCGAAGCTCAGTTGGATGCCACTCAAGTGAACCTGAAAACCATCTTGGGTGGAGAAGCCAAGAACGATAACGGCAATGTATCCACTGCCAACATCGGCGGTACAGGCAAAGACAACGTTCACGACGCGATTGCCGCAGTTAAAGAGACCGTAGGTAAAGGCTGGAACTTGAAAGCCAACGACGAAGCTGACAGCGACAGTGAAAACATCGCCTCAGGCGACACCGTGACCGTGAAACAAGGTAAGAACATCCGAGTGAAACGCAGCGGTAAAGAGCTGACAGTTGAGACTTCAGACGACGTCGAATTCGGTACGGTTTCCGCTACTACCGTACTGGCCGACAGCTTCATCTCCGGCAACAGCGTACTGAGCGGAGAAGGTCTGAAGATCGGTGCGGACGGTTCGCCAAGCCAAGTGGCTTTGACTAATGCCGGTCTGAACAACGGCGGCAACAAGATTGCCAACGTCGCCAAAGGCGTAAAAGCCACCGACGCCGTCAACGTCGCCCAGCTGAACGAACAACTCGCCGCAACTGAAAAAACCACCACCGTCGTCGCCGGTAAGAACGTTACCGTCAGCGAAAAAGTGGACGGCAACAACACCGAGTACACCGTCAACGCCGACAAGACCACCCTCAGCCAAGCGGCTAACGGTGCGGTTAAAGTCAGCGAAGGTGCGAAAGACGCCGACGGCGTTACCGATTACGCCCTCGACCTGACCGACGAAGCCAAAGCCGACATCGCCAAAGGCGTCGCGGCGAAAGACGCGGTGGACAACAAAGGCCTGACCTTTGCCGCCGACAACGGCACGACCGGTGCGAAGAAACTGGGTGACAGCCTGAGCGTCAAAGGCGACGGCAACATCCTGACCC
>CALDNV010000024.1:0-10685 GCA_937914605.1 uncultured Neisseria sp. | reverse complement strand
TGTACTGTCTGCGGCTTCGTCGCCTTGTCCTGATTTAAATTTAATCCACTATAATCCGACATAGCAAAAGGTCGTCTGAAAATTTTCAGACGACCTTTTGTTTAATCTGCCATTTGTATCAAGCTGTCGGCGAGACGGTCGGCGGCTTGGCGGTAGCCTTTGCCTGAGAAGTGGACGCCGTCTTTGGCGGCAAGGCCTTGGCTCATCCAGCTTTTCATGCTGCATTCGCCGCCCATCGCGTTCTGCCACGACCAATACATGATTTTTTCATCGCGGGCAATGCGCTGCTGCATTTGTTGGATGCTGCTTAAGGTGGCGGGGCGTGTGCCGCAGCTTCCTGAGGTGCTTTTCAGGGATTCGGGCGCGCCGAGAATCAGGATGCCTGCGTCGGGCAGGCTTTGTTTGATTTGGTGGATGTAGCTGCGCCAGCTTTGTTCGGTGGCTGTGATGTCCAAATTTGGCGCGAAGGCTTCGTTGGTGCCGTAGGCGAGGATAACGAGGTCGGCGCGGGTTTGGGCAAGGTCATCCTGCCAAGAGGGACGCCATTTGGACCAGTGGGTCAGTTGCGCGCCGTTGATGCCGAGTGCGGAAACGGTTACGCCGCGTCCGGGATTTTCGATATTGATGTAGCCGATGTCCCAAGGCATGGAGCTGCTGAGGGTCAGGGGCAGGCGGCCGTTGCTGCGGATGATTTGCCAGCCGCTGCTTCCGGCGGGGACTTCGCGTCCGTTGAACGACAGGGTTTGTTCGGGCAGGACGGGTTTGGCGAAAACGGAAATCTGCCTTTCGCCGCTGCTTCCGTCTTTGGCGCTGATGGTAACGCTGCTGCCGTTGGCTTTGGCGATGATGCCGCCTAAGGGGAAGTCGTCTGAAACGCTGCGGCTGCTGACGGTCTGCCATGAGCCGTCATAGCGCACGGCTGCGCTGCGCTGTCCTTTGACGGAGGAGGGGTAAACCCAGCCTATGCCGCCGTCGCCCCATTTTTGCTGGAGGCGCAGGCGCAGTTGTTCGGTGAAAAGGTCGCCGGCGGTGTGTGAATCGCCGATTTGGAGGATGCGGAATTTGCCGTCCGAGCTGCGGTCGAGTTTTTTGAGCTTGGAGAGCCAGGTGGGACGGCTGCTGCCGTAGTTTTCCAGCAGCATATCGGCGGCGGGGGCGGCGGCAGACAGGCACAATGCGGTAAGGGATACGGACAGGGTTTTGATGTTCATGAGTTTCCTGTGTGTGGTTTCAGACGACGTCTTTTGACGTGGCGGAGGGCTATTGTAACGAAAAAGACGGCATGGGATAAACAAAACGCCGTCCTTTGCTGCCGATACGGGCTTAACGTGCGGATAATTGTTCCGTGCGTTCTTCGCCGTTCATTTCAGGGGTCGTCTGAAAAACGATTTTTTCCATGATTTTATCCGCGAGCAGTTTTTGTCCTTCAGCAGAGAAGTGGATGCCGTCTTTGCTGCGGTAGCGGATGATTTTTCCATTGATGTTGACGGAGTCGGCGTAGGTGTCCGAGCCGTTGCTGAGGAGTTTGTCGGTCGGTATCCACAGGGCTTTTGGACTGATCTCGTCTGCTAAAAGTTTGTCGAGATATCGCATTTGCTTGTTAAGTTTTGCCTGTTTCATATAAGGGATGCCCATCCAAATGACTTGCACATGGTGTTGCTCGGCGGCGGTCAGGATGCGGTTGACGCGGCTGAGGTATTCTTCCGACCATTCGGGCGAGGCGAATTTCAGGTATTTTTTGCCTTTCGGGAAATCCCACGGGTCGTTGGGGCCGAGGAAAACAACCAGAAGGCGGATGTCGGTTTGTTGTTTCAGCGTTTGCTCAATGGTGTTCGGCCAGTCGAAAAACTTGGGATAGGACAATCCGGTACTTTGCTTGCTTAAGTTTACCGACTGGATGCCGTATTGTTTTTTCAGGCTTCTTTCGACAAAAGGTGCAACGCCCTGCATCATCGAGTCGCCGGCAAAAAAGACTTTGTCGCCTTGTCCGAGAACGATATTGGCGGGCGGGGTAATAGGGAGATGATGTGCTTCGGGTTGTCCGCCGTTTTGTGCCGTTTGAGGTTGACGTCCGTCGGCGGGGCGGTTTTTTTCGTGCGGTTCGGACGCATTAAGCTGCGCATTTTGTTCAGACGACCCGTCGTCTTCAGCGATTTGAGGTTCCGGTTCGGCAATCACAGGCTGTCCTGCCAAACGTGCTTTGAGGTCGTCTGAAAAGGCGTATGCGTCTTGTTGCAGCTTCGCGCCCGTGCGCCACCATTCGTATTCGGACAAAGGCTCCAACGGAGAAGCCTGATGATAGGTTTGCTGCCAATAGGCATTAATGGAATCTTGACTGAACCACGCCGCGCCAAAGGCGCAAACCAAAAGGGAGGCAAACAGGGAAATAAAGCGTTTCATATTCTGATTGTCCTTTTAAAAATCGGCGTAAATAAAGCCCGGGATGCCTGACGGCGCCAATACGATAATCAACACCAACACCAGCGTCAGCGGTATAAACCACAGCCACATCGGCATTTTTTCCAATGTCGCTACTGCACCGTCAAACAGGCGAAGCAAATACGGGTAGAGCAAAATCATCAGGCCAAACGCGGCAAGCAGCAGGATATCCGCCTGTTTCGGTGCAGCCCAACCTGCTTCGTTGGCGAATAAGGCATCAAATACCATCTGCGTATCGGCGAGGCTGCCGGTGTTGAACACGACGAAAGTGAAGCAGACGAAATGGAAAGTGACGAACCAGGCAAGCGGACGCAAGATTTTCAGACGACGTGAGCCGTCCCGCCCGAATATTTTGTCGCCGCAGTTGAGCAAAATTAATGCCACGCCGTGCAGCGCGCCCCACAGCAGGAAATTCCAGCCGTAGCCGTGCCAAACGCCCGACAACACCATCGCCAGCAGCAAGTTGAACTGCGTCAGGACGAAGCCGTGTTTGCTGCCGCCCAAAGGAATATAAATATAGTCGCGTATCCAAGTGGAAAGGCTGATGTGCCAACGGTTCCAGAAGTCGCGGATATTGAACGCGCGCAGCGGAGCGGCAAAGTTTTTCGGAAGGCGGAAACCGAGCAGCATCGCCATCCCGATTACCAAATCCGAATAGCCTGAAAAATCGAAGAAAAGCTGGAAAGTATAGCCGTACACCCCCGACAACACGCCCCAGCCGTCAAATTGGGCGGGATTCTCGAAAACGGGTGATACCCAGCCGTCTCCCAGCGCACCTGCCAGCCACCATTTTTTAGCAATGCCCAGCAAAATCAAGCACACCGCCAGCGCGGGGCGCACTAATGCGCGCGGCTCTGACGTCCGAATCTGCGCCAAAGCCCCCGCCTGTTCGCCGTCTATGCTTTTAAACGCCGCGGCACGGATAATTGGCCCGGAAGTAATCGTCGGGAAAAAGCTCAAATGCAGCAGCAATTCATGCCATGCAAAGCGGTCGCCCATCGGATGACGGCAGCAGTACACCAAATAAGCCAAAGATTGAAATGTATAATAAGACAGCCCCAAAGGCATCAAGATATCGACAATCTCGCTCTGCCCCGTGTATTGGCGGATAAACGGGCGGAAAAAGTCGAAATATTTGAAGAAACACAATACTGCCAAAGCAGTCGCTACGCCGAAGCCCAGCCAGAATTTCCGTACGTTTTCGTTTTCAGACGACATCAACAGGCCGAGCAAATGCACGCAGGACGAATAGCAGGTAATTATGGCGGCAAAGATAGGATTCAAGTGATACAGCCAACCCATACCTGCCAGCAGAAGCAAAACATTCTGCACCGACGGCATACGGAAAAATGCCCAATAAAGAGGCAGAAAAGCAATAAAAAATACCGCGAATTCAATCGACAGCAACGGCATAAATGTTCCTTGAAATTTTTATTATTCAGATGCCCCGAAATATAGGTTTGGCAACTCGAAGCGAACCATATATTGTAAATAAGTGTTTGAATTTATACAACTAACGCTAATCTCGTTTTAGAACCGCTCGTCAGAGATTGAAACGGATTTTAAAATCTTTTGTCATAAATATCGTATTGGATAAGCAGGCTTTTTTTAAAATTTCAGAGATAAAAAGCAGGTTGGGTAGGGCATGCTGATTGCCCTTGTTTTGACACTCAATTTCAAGCAATGAATTGATTTAAGATGAAAAAAAGCAGATTCGGGGTAGAGATGCCCGTAAGATGTTTAAACCTTGACGAGTTTTACCTTGAATCTGCTTTTAATAAGGTTGGTTTTTAAGAACAATCCTTTATTTCAATTAATTAGATGATTTCTACTTAAGAGGACAGGGCGTTTTGCTGGTGCGCCGTCAACTCGGCAATGCCTTTCTGCGCCAGCGCAATCAGTTTGCCCAATTCGTCCAAGCTGAACGGCGCGCCTTCCGCCGTGCCTTGGATTTCGATAATTTTGCCTGAAGCGGTCATAACGATGTTGACGTCGCTGTCGCAGCCGGAGTCTTCGGGGTAATCCAAATCCAAAAGCGGCACACCGTTCACCACGCCTGCGGATACGGCGGCAACGGCTTCGCGGATGGGGTTTTCGCTGATGAGGTCGTCTGAAAGCAGCTTGTTGACCGCAATTTGCAGGGCGACGAACGCGCCGGTAATAGACGCGGTGCGCGTTCCGCCGTCTGCCTGAATCACGTCGCAGTCAATCAGGATTTGGCGTTCGCCGAGTTTTTCCATATCCACGACGGCACGCAGCGAACGCCCGATCAGGCGCTGGATTTCTTGGGTGCGCCCCGACTGTTTGCCCGCCGAAGCTTCACGGCGCATACGCGAGGCAGTGGAAGCGGGCAGCATCCCGTATTCGGCAGTAACCCAGCCCTGTCCCTTGCCGCGAAGGAAGGGCGGGACATTTTCGTCGATGGAAGCGGTGCAGATAACTTTGGTGTTGCCACATTCGATCAGGCACGAACCGTCGGCGTGCGGCAGGAAGTGAGGGGTGATTTTGATGTCGCGCAGGCTGTCGGCAGCGCGTGAGGTGCGGGTGTAATTGCTCATGATTTGTCCTTTGGGGAAAACGGTAAAAATTTGTGGTCGGTATTATAGGGCAGAAGCCAAATGAGATGGGAAGGTCGTCTGAAAACAAAGGTTGAATCCCAAAAATTGGGGCGGTACAGTCAGTCGTGTCGAGTATTATCAGCAATTTGAATATGTGTCTGATGAATTAATCAAATTGGGACTAAAATTAAAATTAAAAAATATTTTTGAGATCGTTATTATGAATGGTGCAGAATTTAAATCATCCTATCAAAAATTTGACAATGACAGAGAGAAAGAAGAATTTCTACAAAATTACGCTGATGAGGATATGTCTGGGGAGTTGGCGAATTTTCTTTTGGATATCGGACTAGATTCAAAAGAATCCGATATTGCCCGCCATGAAGCATTCAGCATCTTAAGGGTGTATATAGGCGAATTTGATTATGGTTATATTTTTGAAAAAATAATTGATTTTTTTGAGAATCTAGATGAAGATATTTATCTTCGGATTGAGGCGCTAAGTATCTTAAAAAGAGCGCCAATAACTGTTAAGGAAGCGGAGTTTGCAATGAATGTCCTTAAGAGGAATGAAAATGAGTTAATAAGCAGTGCAGCCCTCCAAGTTTTAACATTTCATCGAAAACTGCCTTTTGTTAAACTGTATTTAAAGCAACTAATTGAAGATAAATCAGCTTTTTCTGAAGATGCCCGAATAGCTTTAGATTGAATAGCTTTAGATTGGTGACCAGAGTATATGAAAACTTTCAATAAAGACTACCACGACGCAGAAATTATCGGCTATGTTTATCAGTCGAAAGAACAAATCCTCAAATTTTTCCTTGACGATGATTCAATATTGGATTTTCAGGATGTGGTGTTTTTTGATTTTGATAATATCGGTACGCAGAATGTCATTTTTGATATTCAGACGTATCACAATCAATCATGTCCCGAATGGTTGATTGAGTTGTTTCCATCCATTGAGTTTTATGTGGACCAAAAACGGCATGAGTCATTTGATTTTTACTATATTTCATCATCGGTGGGGCTGGAAGCCGTGATTGTGTGTGAAAATCAAGCTGCGTAGTTGGTATGGCAAGTTGCAGCCTGTATTTCCTTTTTTGTAGAAATTTATTTGTAAACCAAGTCTGTGCAAATCATAAAGGTCGTCTGAAACCATCAAACAGGGTTTCAGACGACCTTTATTTTTCCCTTCCAATCAAGCAAGGAACAGGCGGTATGCGGCGTTTTGGGTTTCGTCCTGATAGCTGTAACCGAGGCTTTCGAGGAAGTCTTCGAATGCTTCATCGTCAGTGGACGGGACATCGATGCCGACGAGGATGCGGCCGTAGTCGGCGCCGTGGTTGCGGTAGTGGAAGAGGGTAATGTTCCAGCCGCCCTGCATATGGTTGAGGAAGCGGGCGAGTGCGCCGGGTCGCTCGGGGAACTCGAAGCTGATCAAGCGTTCGTGGACGACTTTCGTTGTGCGTCCGCCGACCATGTAGCGGATGTGGATTTTGGAGATTTCGTCGTCGGTCAGGTCGACATTGGGCAGTCCGGCTTCGGTCAGTTGGCGGCTGATGACGGCAAGGTCTTGGGAACCTGCGGTTTGCAGACCGACGAAGATGTGGGCTTTTTGGTCGTCGCCGTAGCGGTAGTTGAACTCGGTGATGTTGCGGCTGCCGAGCAGGTTGACGAATTTGAGGAAGCTGCCGCGCTCTTCGGGGATGGTAACGGCGAAAATGCCTTCGTTGCCTTCGCCCAATTCGCTGCGTTCGGAAACGTGGCGCAGGCGGTGGAAATTCATGTTGGCGCCGCTGGTTACGGCGATGAGGGTTTGGTTTTGGATGCGGTTGCGGGCGGCGTAGGTTTTCAAGCCGGCGAGGGCGAGGGCTCCTGCGGGTTCGGTGATGCTGCGGGTGTCGTCGAAGATGTCTTTGATGGCGCCGCAGATGGCGTCGGTATCGACGGTGATGATGTCGTCCAAGAGGTCGCGGCAGAGGCGGAAGGTTTCTTCGCCGACGACTTTGACGGCGGTACCGTCGGAGAAGAGGCCGACGTCTTTGAGGCTGACGACTTTTCCGGCTTCGACGGATTGCTTCATGCAGCAGGAGTCATTTGTTTGCACGCCGATGACTTTGATGCTCGGTCGGACTTGTTTGACGAATGCGGCAACACCTGCCGCCAGTCCGCCGCCGCCGATGGGGACGAAGATGGCATGGATGTCGTCGGGACGCTGGCGCACGATTTCCATGCCGACCGTGCCTTGTCCAGCAATCACGTCGGGGTCGTCAAACGGGGCGATGTAGGTCAGTTTTTCTTTTTCTGCCAACTCCATCGCGTAATCGTAGGCATCGTTGTAGGAAACGCCTTTGAGGACGACTTCTCCGCCGCGGCTTTTGACGGCGTCGATTTTGATTTTGGGCGTGGTTTCGGGCATGACGATGACGGCGCGGCAGCCTAAACGTTGTGCCGACAGTGCGACGCCTTGTGCGTGGTTGCCCGCACTGGCGGCGATGACGCCGCAGGCGAGCGCTTCTTTGGGCAGCTTCGCCATTTTGTTGTACGCGCCGCGGATTTTGAAGGAAAACACGGGTTGCAGGTCTTCGCGTTTGAGCAGGACGTTGTTGTTCAGACGACGTGACAGCCCGATTGCAGGTTCGAGCGGCGTTTCGACGGCAACGTCGTAAACGGAGGCGGTCAGGATGCGGATGAGGTAATCGGAATAAGAGGGGCGGTTGTTCATGGTTTTGTGTGTCGGAGGATTATTTTCGAAAAGAGTGTCCGCCGTCCGCGTCAAACTTTGTCAACAAAACGGCGGAAAGGTAAAACCATACCCGCGAGGTCGTCTGAAATCAAGAAAAATCTTAGCAAAGCGAAGATGCGGCGGTATAATGACAGCCTTTTGCGCCAAACCGCACGACGCGGTTGTTTTTATTTCTATTTCCGCACCACATTCCAATGAAAAAAACATTATCCGTATTGATCGCGGCGATGATGATTACCGCCGCGCAAGCCGCGCCGCAAGCGGCTAAAAACAACGCAGCCCCCGCAGTTGCCGCCTCTGAGCCGGCTCCTGCTGCCGCATCCCAGCCCGAAGCCATGATGCCCAGCATCAACAGCCCTGACGCGCCGCCTGCCATTGCCGCTGCCGCATACATTGTTACCGATTTGCACAGCCATCAAGTGCTTGCCTCCGGCAATATCGACACCCAAATCGAACCCGCTTCGCTGACCAAAATGATGACTGCCTACCTCGCGTTCAAGGCTTTGGAAAACGGCACATTGCGCGCCGACCAAATGCTGACCGTGTCCGATGCAGGCTGGAAAATCGAAGGCTCACGGATGTTCCTCAGTCCCAAAGTTCCCGCCAGCGTCAGCGATTTGATTAAGGGCATGATTGTCCAATCCGGCAACGATGCTGCCACCACGCTTGCCGAAGCCATGGGAGGCGGCTCGGTGGACGTGTTCGTCCAACAAATGAACGACGAAGCCAAGCGTTTGGGCATGACCAAAACCCACTTTAAAAACCCGACCGGATTGGCTGCCGAAGGCCACGTTTCCACCGTCGGCGATTTAGCCATTTTATCCGCTGCGCTGATACACGATTATCCGAAATACTATCCCGTATTTTCGATTAAATCCTTCAAATACAACAATGTCGAACAGCCAAACCGCAACCTCCTGCTCTACCGCGACTCCAATGTGGACGGTCTGAAGACGGGACACACCGAAAGCGCAGGCTACAACCTTGCCGCTTCCAGCAAACGCAACGGCAGACGCATCGTTTCCATTGTTGTCGGTACCGATTCCACCGAAGCCCGCGCGTCCGAAAGCGGCAAATTGCTCAACTGGGCATTGCAGGCATTCGACACGCCCAAGCTCTACAACGGCGGCGAAATCATTTCCAAGGTCAAAGTTTATAAAGGCAGCAGCAAATCGGTGAACGTCGGCTTCCTCGAAGACGTGTACATCACGATTCCCCACGATGCCGGACAAAACATCAAACCGATTTTAGAAACCGTCCAGCCCGTTATCGCCCCGATACGCAAAGGTCAAACCTTGGGCAAACTCAAAATCGTCAAAGACGGCAAAGTCATTACCGAGAAAAACGTCGTCGCCCTCCATTCCGTTGAAGAAGGCAGCTGGTTCAGACGGATGTGGGATGATATCGTATTGTGGTTCAAAGGCTTGTTCGGCAGCAGTTCGAAATAGGCAGGATTGATGAAAAGGTCGTCTGAAAATGGTTTTCAGACGACCTTTGTTTTGGATGTGAACAAGACGACGGCAAAGTCTTTATATAGTGGTTTAAAGTTAATCCACTATAACTTAAATCCGCTTTCAAATATCTGTTTTTGTCCGCTGATCGGGTCGGTAAACTCAATCTGTTTTGCCAGTAGTTTCAAAGGTTTTTCATAATCTTCATCGCCCGCCGCCAAAGGGGTGGGATAAAGCGCGTCGTTTAGCAGCGGCATGCCCAAACGCATCATATGCACCCGAAGCTGGTGTTTTTTCCCCGTATGCGGCGTCAGCCGGTAGAGGCTGAATTCGCCGCGGTTTTCAAGCAATTCGACCGTCGTATGGGCGTTCGGCTCGCCTTCGGTTTCCTGCGTCGTGAAAAACCTTTCCCCGCGCACCATGCGCGAAACCACGTCCAACGGATATACCAAATCCGTCCGCGTCGGCGCGACGGCATGATAGGTTTTACGGACGCTTTTTTCCTGAAACATCGTTTGATAATCGCGGCGCGTGGCAGGATTGTGCGACAGCAGCATCACACCTGCCGTATCTTTATCCAAACGGTGGACCGGCGTAATGTCTGCTACGTTCAAATGCTGCAATTTCGGCCGCAGGCGCAGGCGGGTCAGCAGGGTTTCGCGCAAAAAACGCCCGCTGGGGATAACGGGCAGGAAATGCGGTTTGTCAACGACAATCAGATGGTCGTCGATGTGCAGGATTTTTTCTTCAAACGGAATGACGGGTTCGCTGTCGCTGCTGGTTTCGCGGTAATAAAACATGGTTTTGCCCGGCTCGAACAGCGTGTGTTCGTCAAACGGCGCGCCGCCTGCATCGACGACGAAGCCGCTGTTCAAACGCCTGCGCCAGTTGTCCTCGCCGACAAAGGGAAAGCGGACGCAGAGGAAATGCAACAGGGGCAGGCCGTAAAACGGTTTTTCGTGCGGCAGCACCAAATAGCTGGGTTTGACGCCGTTTAAAAGCGGGAGGGGGTTGGAGCGTTTTTTCATGTAGCGGATTGTACTCGGTTTCGGTCTTTTTTTCAGACGACCTAAGTCGGGTTAAGGCTGTCGGGTGATAATGAAGCGGTTTGCATGGGGAAAATTGTGTTCCGGATGACGGGGAAAGCGGTCGTCTGAAAAACCGGATTTGGGGTTTCAGACGACGTTTTCATTTGTTTTTTTTAAAGACAGGTTGGGCAGTGTTTTCGTGGGCAAAGCCCACGCTACGGGAGGGTTGTGGATGGAACGTGTGGTTTGTTTGAACGCATGAAGAAAGGTCGTCTGAAAATGGAAAATCCGTTTCAGACGACGTTTTTATTTGTTTTTTTTTAAAGACAGGTTGGGTGGTGTTTTTCGTGGGCAAAGCCCACGCTACGGGAGGGTTATGGATGGAACGTGTGGTTTGTTTGAACGCATGAAGAAAGGTCGTCTGAAAACAGGAAATCTATTTTCAGACGACGTTTTTATT
>CALDNV010000023.1:0-4639 GCA_937914605.1 uncultured Neisseria sp. | reverse complement strand
GCTTATCCTGACGGCTTTGATGATATTGTTGTGGTTCAACACCAATCTGTATCTACGGTCGTTCCATCCCCATCTGTCGAAAAAACAGGCGCAATTCCTGCTGGCACCTTGTTCGCCCAACGCATCCTTCCCTGTCAGGGCGGCCGCTTCATTCGCCTCCGCACTGGTTTGGATGCTGACGCTGCCGCAGCGATGCGCCGACTATACCGAACGGGATGATATTTGGACGCCTTTGGGTTTCGGCGTACTGGCATGTATGCTGACGCTTATCCTGCCGCTTGGCGGAAATCGGATGCTGTGGTTTTACCCGACCGCATTCGCACTCGGCTGGCTGGTGCTTGTTTTGAAACAAAATGCCTACCGCAGCCTGATGCGGGCATAAGCAAAAGGTCGTCTGAAAAATTTTCAGACGACCTCAAACATACCGTACAACGCTGTTTTCATTTTCCTGCAACAGATTCATTCCATAAGGAATCCGCATGACTTTACCTGTTTTAGCCGTGACTTCGGGCGAACCTGCCGGCATCGGCCCCGATATCTGCTTGGATTTGGCGTTTGCCGATTTGCCGTGCCGCTGCATCGTGTTGGGCGACAAAAATCTGCTGCAAAGCCGTGCCGAACAATTAGGCAAAACCATCACCCTGCAAGATTTCGACCCGCAGGGCGGCAAGCCCGAACGCGGCATATTGGAAGTGTTGCACATTCCTTTAGCCGCGCCCTGCCAAGCGGGCAAACTCAATCCCGCCAATGCCGCCTACGTCCTCAAACTGCTGGACGCTGCCTATCAAGGCATTTCAGACGACCTCTTCGACGGCATGGTTACTGCGCCGCTGCACAAAGGCGTCATCAACGACGGACACGCCAGCGACCATTTCTTCAGCGGACACACCGAATACCTCGCCGAAAAAAGCCAAACCGAACAAGTCGTCATGATGCTCGCGGGCGGCGGATTGCGGGTGGCGCTCGTCACTACCCACCTTCCGCTCAAAGACATCGCCGCCGCCATTACCCGCCCGCTGGTCGAATCCGTGACCCGCATCCTTCATGCCGACCTGCGCGACAAATTCGGCATCACCCGCCCCCGCATCCTAGTGACCGGACTGAATCCGCACGCAGGCGAAAACGGCCATCTCGGCCATGAAGAAATCGACATCATCATCCCCGCGCTCAAGCAGCTGCAAAGTGAAGGCATAGACGCACGCGGCCCCTATCCCGCCGATACGGTGTTCCAGCCCTTTTTACTCAAAGACGCCGATGCCGTTTTAGCGATGTATCACGACCAAGGGCTGCCCACGCTCAAATACGCAGGCTTCGGGCAAGGCGTCAACGTCACGCTCGGGCTGCCCTTTATCCGCACTTCGGTCGATCACGGTACCGCCCTCGACCTTGCCGGAACGGGCAAAGCAGACTCAGGCAGCCTTATGACCGCCGTTGCCACCGCATTGGAAATGGCGCGCCATATCAACCCACGTTCCTGAAACCGGATTTCGTTTATCAAAAACGTTCTTGAAGCCCAAGGTCGTCTGAAAACCAGCAACGCCAGCCGAAACGATATGCGGCTTACCTGACAAACGAATCCACAAACTCGGCACAGCCCTCGCTGCTGCACCTTATTTTTAAAGTCTTCAAGTGCGCAAACAACTGCTTTTTCTCCTCGTTGCTCAGCTTATGCCCTTTGTCATCACGGACTTGGTTGTACTTAGGCGTATTTTTGACATCAAAACCGCGGTTGATAAAGAAAACCGTTTCCTTGCCTGCCGCGTTGCGCACGGTCAGCATCATGCTGCCGCCGTCTGCCGCGATGGCGCATTTATCTTCAACAATGGCGGTGTAGTCGGTGTACATGGCTGATCTCGGTTTGGCTTGGCTGTACGCCGTTTGACTCAATAAAACGGCGACAGCGATCGCGATAAAATGCTTCAACATCATTTGCTCCTTTTGCGTTTTCAGAGTGCGCAGCCTGCCTGTGGTACGGCCTCTTCCGATTTGCGGTTTCTATGCCGCATCCGACGATTCTTCCTTTACCGCGTCCAGCAGCGGTATCAGCAGCTCTTCCACCAATCTTTGGAACAACGCTCCTTCTACCGGCTCGGTGTCTTCGTTGCCGAACACTAAGGCAACTTCGGTATAGTCTTTTTGCCCTTTGCTGACTTTATTGCCGTGATAGCTTTCCTTGGCTTTGTTCAGGGCATCTTCCCAGCTCTGTTTTTTGCCGTAGGCTTCGGCGGCTGCAAGGCTGGTTTTGGCGAGGAAAGGCAGCGGGCGCGTTTGTCCGAGGTTGAAGAACGTCAGCCATTTTTGCAGCATTTGTTGTGCGTGGCTGCCGGGGATTTCGGGATAAAGCGTTGTTTCTTCAGGCTGAACGATATGGGTTTGGCGGGTTTCGGTTTCAGACGACCCTACCGCGCAAAAGATTAAATGTTCGAGCAGGAGGGCGATGCGTTGCGGGGCGTTGGGTTTTCGGTCGAAGTAGAACACTTGGCCGCATTGGTACAGGTTGCCGAGGCTGCCTTGCAGGGTTTGCCCGTCGAACTGGATTTCGTAGGCGAAGGGCGGCAGTTTGGGGCTTTGCAGCAATGCGCCGTCTATGCGTTTGGCTGCGGCTTGGAAATTCTGCTGCCACAATTTACCCAGTTCACCGGCGGGCAACAGGCTTTCGGCGTCGAGGCGGACGGCGGTTTCTTGAAAGTCTTGGTTGTGGCGGCGGGCGTCGAGGTAGGCGGCGGCGATTTTGTCGGCGCGTTGCGGCTCGAAGGGTTCGGCGGATTCCCATGCTTCGTCGCGGTAGGGTTCGCGCCAGCCTAGGGTTTGTTGCAGCCATGCTTTGACGGGATTTTTCCAGAAGCGGATGAAGTCGTCCTGCCAGACGGTCGGTGCGGGGCTGTTTTCTTCGAGGGCTTCGCTGAAAAACGGACGCGCCTGTTCGCGCGGGCGGTTGAGGGCTTCGGCGTAGTCCTGCCGCGTGCTGAAGAGGTCGTCTGAAATGTTGTCTGCGATGAAATAGCGGTGGGAGAACGGTTGCAGGGGATGTTGCTCGACCCAGTGTTCCACCAGCTCTTTGCTGCGCCGTCCGGTCATGGCGGCGATGGTGTCGATGAGTTCGCTGACAAGGGCAGACGGGGCGAGTTCGTCGTCGTTGCGGATGCTGCGGCCGACGTAGGAGAGATAAAGGATGTCGCGCGCGCTGATGATGGCTTCGAGGAAGAGGTAGCGGTCGTCGTCGCGGCGGGCGCGGTCGCCTTTTTGCGGGTGTTTGGCAATCAGGTCGAACACGGCGGCTTTAGTGTTACGCGGGAAATCGCCGTCGTTCAGACCCAAGAGGCAGATGACTTTAAACGGCAGGCTCCTCATCGGCACCATGCTGCAAAAGGTGATGCCGCCGCGCAGGAAGCCTGCTTGGCTTTCGCTGCCCAAAAAGCGGCGGATGTGGCGGATAACGGTGTGTTGCGGCAAAGTGCCGCGAAAGCCTGCCAACTCGGTTTCTTCCTGCCATTTTGCCAACGCCTGCTCAAACTGCTGCAAGGCGTATTGGTCGTCGGCATCGGGCAGGAATAATGACTGCACCAAATCGCGGCAGCGTTCCGTCCATTCCTCTGCCGTTGCGGGTTTGCGCCACTCGGCGGCAAGGCGGGACAGCGTGCGGATAAAGGCGGCAAAGCGGCCGAACACATCAAGGCGGTTGACGTCGCCGTGCCACGCGCTGACGTTTTGCCAGAGCGAGCTGCCGTCGTCGGGCAGCATCCAACCCAACACGATGCGTTCCAACGCCTGCTGCCAGGTAAACAGATTGTCCGCCGCGCCGCGCATGGTGCCGTCCAACCCCCAATGCACGTTCAATTCGGCAATGGTGTCGTGCAGCAGCGGCAAATCGTCCGCCGTCAGCCCAAAACGGCGCAGTACCAAACCGCTTTCCAACAGCGGCAGCACTTTATCGACTTCAAACCGGCTTTCCAGCAAATCCAGCGTCTGCTCCAGCGCGTAAAGCAGCGGCTGGCGGCGGCTGAGTTTCACATCCGACACCGAATACGGCAAAGCCTGCGCCCCACCCTGCGCCTGCCCGAATACCGCTTCGATAAACGGGCTGTACGGCTCGATGTTCGGCGTCAAAACGGCAATATCGTGCGGCTGCCAGTCGGGATGTTCGTGCAGAATCCGCAACAGCTTGTCTTTCAAAATCTGCAATTCGCGCAGGGGGCTGTGTGCCGAAACGATACGGACGGAGCCGTCATCCAACAAATCCGCGCGGCTGTGTTCAGACGGCATCCGCAGATTTTGAATGTCGTTTTGCAGGCAGTGCAGCAGCGTGTCGTCTGAAACTTCTTCAAACACAGGCTGCTCCTCCAAGCCGATTTCCGTCAGAAAATCAAAAAAATCACGCCCCTGCTTACCCAGCGATGCCAACAGCGGATGCCCCGTCTGCGACAAATCCGCATCGTCGCCGCCCTTCAAAAGCTGCGCCGCCTCAATCACATTGCCCCAATACTGGCCGCTCGGATTGAGCGCGAACACAAACACATCGCAATGTTCCGAAATTTTCTGCAAAAGCTGCAAATACATCGGCGCCATCGTCGAAATGCCGAACACGAAAAAACGCTCGGGCAGATGCGCCTTATCCAAAGACGACAGCAGCTTTTCCCAC
>CALDNV010000022.1:0-6410 GCA_937914605.1 uncultured Neisseria sp. | reverse complement strand
AACATGAAATCCCCCCATTCCCCCGCCTTCCGTTTCAGCATCATGGTGCTGGCACTGTCTTCAGGTTTTGCCCATGCAGACAACGTTCGCCCCGAAGCGACTGCCGAACTGAAAGAAGTCGTCGTTACCGGTACTGCCGTACCGACCCGCGTTACCCGCAACCAGCTTGACCGCGAAACTTCGACCGATTTGAAACAAGTGATGAAAGACCAAATCGGTATGGACGTCGGCGGCGGCAACGGCGTGGCGCAGTTTTACAGCATCCGCGGCGTCGGCGAAGACAAGATTAATTTGGAAGTGGACGGCACCAGCCAATCCACCAAAATTTTCCACCACCAAAGCCGCTTCCAGCTTGACCCCGCTTTGGTAAAAAGCATCAACGTCGAAAAAGGCACAGGTGCGGCGAGCGCAGGCTTGGGGGCGGTCGGCGGTACCATCCGCGTAACGACGGTTGACGCGAAAGACCTGCTGACGGACGGCAAACCTTTCGGTTTCAAACTCGGCGCGGGCTTGAGCAGCAATAAAGGCTCAACCGGCAACGCAGCGGTTTATGGCTATCAAAACGGCTTCGATGCCCTGTTTGCAGGCAACTTCCTCAACAACCGCGACTACAAAGACGGCAACGGCAATGTCAACCGCGGCAGTCGTCTGAAACAGCACAGCTACCTCGCCAAAATCGGCTACGACTTCAACGACGACCACGGCATCCGCCTGACCTACCGTCAGGAATACCAAAAAGGCAACCGCACCGACAAAGCCGAGTTCCAAAACGTTGACAGCTACGTCGGCGTGGACGGCACTTATCAAAAAGAGCAGACCTACAATCTGGAATACCGTGGCCGCAACGTCGGCTTTATCGACAAAATCGACGCCAACGTCTTCCAAATCAATACCGACGACACCAAGCCTCCTAAAGGTGCTCCTTCTCCAAAAGCCCAAGCTTCCGGCACGGCGCAAGGCGGCGTCCCCATCGGTCAGCTTGAGTTAAGCAAAATCAAAGCGACTGGCGCGAATCTGAACCTCGCCAGCTCCTTCGGCGACGGACACATGGTGAAATACGGCGTCAACTACCGCCACGAAACCTCCGAGCCGTCCGACAAAGGCGCATGGCTGAAGATTCTCGGCCTGTATGACCGCGACAAAGAGAAGAAATCCGAATACGGCGTGTACGCGGAAGGCATTTGGAACCTGCACCCCGTCACCCTGACCACAGGCCTGCGTTACGACCATTTCAAATACAACGCCGCCAGCAAACAAAGCGCGTCGCACGGTCAGCTCAACCCCAGCATCGGCGCGATTTGGGACATCAACGACAACTTCTCCCTCTTGGCAAACCTCAATCAGGCAAGCCGTGCGCCCCGCCTGAACGAAGCCCTGTTGGCTAACGAACGCGCAGGCGCCGCCGCCGATTTGGACAGCAACCTCAAAGCCGAAACCGCCCGCCGCGCCGAACTGGGCTTCAAATGGCGCAACGACAACTTCAACGTCAGCGGCAGCGTGTTCCACCAACGCATCAAAGACCTCATCGTCTATCGTTGGGCAAAAATCAACAACAACACCGCCTCCATCACCGAACGCGGCAAGATTTACAACGGCGGCACGCTCAAAACCTACGGCTACGAACTTGACGCATCCTACCGCTGGGGTGGCCTGACCGCGCGCGCCGGCGTGTCCTACGTCAAACCCCGTCTGAACGGCGAAATGTACTACGGCGAAAGCCCGATTCAAGCAGAAGACCACGAAAGCTCGTTCACCTTCTGGAACACCGGCCGCCAATGGCTGACAGGCTTGTCTTATCAGTTTGAAAACCCCAAACTCGAAATTGGCTGGCGCGGCCGCTACGCCCAAAGCGTGAAATACACCGACGTCGCCCGCGGACAAGGCACGATTCACGGCAAGAAATCAGGCTACGGCGTACACGACATCTACGCCAACTGGCAGCCGCTGAAAAAAGACAACCTGAACGTCAACTTCGCCGTCAACAACATCGGCAACAAGCAATACCGTTCGCACAGCCAACGCTTCCCCGACGGCAACGGACGCACTCCCTTCTACGAACGCGGCCGCGAGTTCGCCTTGGGCGTGAATTACCGCTTCTGATAGAAACGTTGACCAAAGGTCGTCTGAAACCTGATTTTTGGGTTTCAGACGACCTTTTCGTTATGGAGAACAAGCAATGGACTGCGAACACTGCCCGAAATCCGTTAAAATACCGCATCCTTATTTTCAGACGACCTCAAACCATGTTGGTACTCGGAATCGAATCATCCTGTGATGAAACGGGCGTTGCGCTTTACGACACCGAACGCGGCCTGTTGGCGCACCATCTTCACACCCAAATGGCGATGCACGCCGAATACGGCGGCGTTGTTCCCGAACTTGCCAGCCGCGACCACATCCGCCGCGTCGTGCCGCTGACGCAGGGTTGTTTGCAGGAAGCGGGTGTTTCCTATGACGACATCGATGCCGTCGCCTACACCCAAGGGCCGGGTTTGGGCGGCGCGCTTCTGGCGGGTTCGGGCTATGCCAACGCCTTGGCGTTTGCCTTGAACAAACCCGTCATTCCTATCCACCATCTCGAAGGCCATTTGCTCTCCCCGCTTTTGGCGGACGACAAACCCGAATTTCCATTTGTCGCCCTGCTGGTTTCGGGCGGGCATACACAGTTTATGGCGGTGCGCGGCATCGGCGATTACACGCTGATGGGCGAAAGCGTCGACGACGCGGCGGGCGAGGCGTTCGACAAAACCGCCAAACTCTTAGGGCTGCCCTACCCCGGCGGCGCGAAGTTGT
The DNA here is from genome assembly GCA_937914605.1 of uncultured Neisseria sp. GTDB lineage: Bacteria > Pseudomonadota > Gammaproteobacteria > Burkholderiales > Neisseriaceae > Neisseria. The sequence continues at coordinate 3,617 of CALDNV010000022.1, read as the reverse complement.
CCGAACTGGCAAAGCTGGGCAACCCCGACGCCTTTGCGTTCCCGCGCCCCATGCTCCATTCGCACGATTTACAGATGAGCTTTTCCGGTTTGAAAACCGCCGTGCTGACCGCCGTCGAAAAAGTCCGCGCCGAAAACGACGGCGAAATCCCCGAGCAAACGCGCAACGACATCTGCCGCGCGTTTCAAGACGCGGTGATCGACGTCCTCGCCGCCAAAGCCAAAAAAGCCTTGTTGGATACCGGTTTCAGAACTTTGGTCGTCGCAGGCGGCGTCGGTGCAAACTGGAAGCTGCGCGACGAATTTTCCCGCTTGAGCGTCAAACAGCCGTCTGAAAAAGGCAAACCCAAACCTAAGGAAGAAAAAATCAAAGTCTGCTTCCCGCCCATGGAATACTGCACCGACAACGGCGCGATGATTGCCTTCGCCGGCGCGATGAGGTTGCAGGAGCGGCAGCCCGTAGGCGCGTTCAACGTCAAACCGCGCTGGCCGCTGTCGGATATTGTGAAATAGTGTGTAACAAAGACAAAAGGTCGTCTGAAAACAGTTTTCAGACGACCTTTTTGCATGGCCTCAAGCAGAACGATCAACAGCAGATTCAACCGTTCCAATAATACCGGACAATGTGGAAGAACACTGGAGCGGCGAAGCAGATGGAATCTACACGGTCGAGCATACCGCCGTGGCCGCGTATCATGTTGCCCCAGTCTTTAACGCCGTAGTCGCGTTTGATGGCGGACATCACCAGCCCGCCGAAGAAACCCATCAGGCAGATGACAAAACCGATAGCGGCGGCTTGTCCGTAGCTAAACGGCGTCATCGGCGACAGCAGCGCAGCGAGCGCGGTGGCAGACAAAATGCCGCCGACCGTGCCGGATATGGTTTTAGACGGAGAAAGCGACGGCATGATTTTGGCACCGCCGACCAGTTTGCCCCAAACGTATTGCAGCACGTCCGAAGCCTGCACCACGAAAATCAGGAACATCAGCAGCAGGATATTGCCGCTGCTGTCGAAATCGTCCAAGTTCAGGAACATCAGGGCGGGAACGTGTGAAAGGCAGAAGATGCAGATCATCGACATCCACTGCGTTTTGGCGGCGCGTTCGAGGAAATGGGCGGTTTGGCCGCTCAGGCTGGCAATAATCGGCAACACCAAAAAGCCGTACACAGGGATGAAAATGCTGAACATGCCATACCAACCGTCATAGACGAAATAATATTGCACCGGCAGCAGCAGGTAGAAACACACTGCCATGCTGTAATAATCGCTGCGGCGGCGATAAACGAGGGTCATAAATTCGCGCAAGGCGGCAAACGAAATCAGGAAAAACAGCGCCACCGTCCCCGTTTTGCCGAACCAAAATGCGACCAACAGTACCAGCGTCATCAGCCACCAAGCGTAAATGCGGGCATTGAGGTTGGAGATGGTGGCATTGTCTGCGCCGTTTTTGCGTTTCAGCCATTGCCCGACGACGCTGGCGAAAATCAATATGGCAAAGACGCCGGTAAAGATATAGCCTGCCTGCGGGGTCAGATGTGCGGCGGTTTGTTCGGTAATGATTTGGCCGGATGTGTTAACAAAGCTCACGATGCAGCTCCTTTGTTTTGGCGAAACTCGTTACACTCGTTTTCAAACGACCTCAATGCCAGCAAGGCTTCGCGGGTGCGTGTCAAGAAGGTTTCTTTGTCTTCGTTTTCGCGCAGGATCAGCGGTTCGCCGATGTGGACTTCGCACAACAGAGGTACGGGCAGCACTTTGCCTTTGGGCAGGACGCGGTTGATGTTGTCTATCCATATCGGCACAAATTCAGTATCCGGTTTGCTTGTGGCTAGGTGGTAAATGCCTGATTTGAATGGAAGCAGAATTTCGTTTTCGTCCGTATTGCGTGTGCCTTCGGGGAAAATAATCAGCGAATCGCCCGCTTGGAGCGCGTGGTTCATCTGTTCGGTAATCGACTGCGGATTGTCGCTGTGGCGCGGAATCAAGAGCGCGTTGAAGACGTTTTGGATGATGAAGCGTTTGAGTTTGTTGGTCAGCCAGTAATCCGAGCCGGCAACGGGGCGCGTCGAAAGCCGCCAGCGGCGCGGCAGGGAAATCCACACCAGCAAAAAATCGCCGTGGCTGCCGTGATTGGCGTAATACACTTTCTGCTGCGGATTGAACGCCAGCTCGCGCGGGCTTTTGGGGCGGACGCCGGTGAGGAAGGATACCGACAGGCACAATGCTTGGTCGGTCAGCCATGCAAGTTGTTTTTTAAGAAAATTTTTCATGACATCAGAGGATTTGGATAAGGAAAACTGCCGCTTGCGCAGCGGTCAGGTAAAGGCTTTTGCGCCACAAGGCAATCGCGCCCGCCACACGTTGCGGCATGGAGGGGTCGTCTGAAACACGGCGCAAGCCGGTTTGCCGCAGGGTTTGGTCGAAGGCTTCAGGCGTATAGCGGCCGTCGGCAAAATCTTGGAACACGCGGCGGTCGAATTCGATGCGGATGTGGTAATACAACAGCACCGCCGCCAAGATAAGCTGTACCGCCGACCACGCGCCGCCGCGTTGCGCAGACGAAGCGAATAGCAAGGCATTGAACACGGCGGTATAGCGGGCGGTGGCAAGCAGGCGGGCGGTAATCAGGCTGTCAGTGGAATTGTCCATTCACGTTCCTTTTGGGTGTGGAAACCGTCATTCGGGGCATATCATGTCCAAGGGTCGTCTGAATTTGTTATCGGGATGGAACAGGCTTATCTAAAAACAAATTCTTTTCTGCAATCAAAATATAAATGGCTACTGCCGACAAAATGGCCGTCTGAATAACCTTGCTGTCGGGGTGGGTGGCGAAAATCTCGTTACCCAGATTGGCGCACAGGTGGAATATCGTCGCCACCGCGATGCTGCGCCCGCTTTTGGCATACAACCAGTTCATCAATAGGACGAAGACGAACATGCTGACCACGAAATTAACCGTGTAGAGTGCGCCTTCGGAAACGATTTGGCTGTGGTAATAGCCTTTGACGAAGGCAAGCGGCATGTGCCAAAACGCCCAATACACGGCAAATAGCAAGGATGCGACAAACAGGCTTCTGCGGGCCGTGAGCGCGTCGGTGCCATAGCTGTGCCACGCCAATTCTTCGGCAACAGGTGCAATAAGGAGCATGAACCATGGCGACAGCAAGGCGGACGTAAATGACGGATGTCCCGAAATGTGAAACTGCGCCCAACTGTGTCCGAAAGCGATGGAAATGAGTTGCGCCAGCACCAAGGTAACCGGACCGAGCAGCGCGGCAGCGAGCAGGTATCGTTTGGGAAAACCTGTCAGGCGGAACAGGCGGTGTTTCGCGTCCGTCCACAATTTGGGCTGTTTGTACAACAGAAACGCTGCCACGAGCATGGGGGCGAACAGCCCGGCCAATCCTAACGCAGCCTGTGCCCACTGGTACTCAACAGCATCAGGGCGGTGGCTGATGTAGGCGGCAGCAAACCACAATGTCCACGGAATCAGCAGGGATAAAGTGTAAAACGTAACGGGGCGGTAGCTTTTAGTCATAAGTTTCCCTCCTTACTTTGGTTCGGTACAGATGAGTCGTCGTATCGTGAATTTACTTTAAACTAGGACTGCATTGCCT
>CALDNV010000021.1:0-4014 GCA_937914605.1 uncultured Neisseria sp. | reverse complement strand
ACTGTCTGCGGCTTCGTCGCCTTGTCCTGATTTAAATTTAATCCACTATACTTGATTTAGCTTGAAGGTCGTCTGAAAACCCATTTCAGACGACCTTCAAAGTCTCTCCACCGGCCTCACCGTATTTCTTTGACTGCCTCTTGCTCCGCTTTGTAACGGCGCAGATAGGCAAGCGCGGCAGCTTTTTCTTCTTCGTTGCCATATTTGACATCGCGTTGGGCGCGGCGCAATTCGGCGCGCTCTTTGGCCTCTTCGATTTGTCGGTTTTTAAATGCTTCGCGGTTGTCGGATGCAACCAGCTTGTCTTGTTGGGATTGTGCTTTCGCCATCGCTTTGGCAATCAAATCCATGGGATTGAAGGCAGGTTTGGCGGCAGCTTGGGTTTCGGCTTGAATTTGCACCTGCTTGGCTTTAACGGCGGCTTCGCGCTCGGCAAGCATGGCTTTGCGTTCCGCCTCGTCGCGCGCTTTGCGTTCGGTGTGCCAATCAAAGCGGCTTTGCGCGTGTTCAGCGGCGGCGAAACGCGCTTCGGACGAGCGGCTCAGGCTGCGCGCGGCAGGGAGGTATTCCTGTTTGGAAGGTATCATGTCGATACAGTCCACCGGACAAGGCGGGAGGCAGAGTCCGCAGCCTGTGCATTCGTCGCTGATAACGGTGTGCATAAATTTGCTTGCGCCCATAATCGCATCGACAGGGCAAGCGCGGATGCAGGCGGTACAGCCGATACAGGCAGCTTCGTCTATCAAGGCGACGGCTTTGGGCTGCGTTTTGACCGGCGCAACGCGCGGCTTACCCAATAAGGCGGCAATATCCACCATCACCGCCTCTCCTCCGGGCGCGCACAGATTAACAGGCGCATCCTCGTGCAACAAAGCTTGTGCATAAGGCAGGCAGCCTTGATAGCCGCACTCTCGGCACTGAGTTTGCGGCAGCAGGCGGTTGATGGCTTGAAGGTCGGTCGGCATGGCGGATAGAGTCAAAATCGAAAGGGTGTATTTTATCGGGAAACGGAATGCAGGGAAACCAAGACCAAAATAAATAAGGTCGTCTGAAAACCTCAAAATAAAGGTTTTCAGACGACCTCTTCTATTTTCTGACTATCCGTACCGCTTCATTAGAACTTATGAACCATGCCCAAAGAAACGGCTTTTTGCTCAACAGAACCTGTTTGAGTCGGCGTCAGGCGGGTTTTGCTGCCCAGTTTCATATAGCCGGCATGAGCAAGCATCAAAGTACGTTTGCTGAATTTGTAGGAGGTACCAACTACAACTTGGTCGAACTTATCGACCAGTTTCTCGCCGCTGTTCACACCTTTTGCCGCCCAGCCGTGGGCGTAAGTGAGGCGAGGGGTCAGGTTGCCGAAGGTATAACCCACGGTAACGGCTGCATCGGCAACTTTGACGGCTTCATTTTTACCGGCATCGGCAGTGATGTCAGCGCCTTTGTACGTATTGAAATCATCGGTAAAGTAACCCAGATATTTATTTGCGCTTTCATGGCCTTTGGTATATTGCGCACCTACGCCGACAAACAGGTTGTTTTTGTCGTAGTAACTCTCAATTTTAGCGATTTGCGCGGCTTTGGTTTTACCGTTCTTGTCGGTGTATGCACCTTTGTAATGGCCGTAGGCAAGATTGGTAGTGAAACCGCTGTTTTCATAAGTCAAACCGGCGGTATATTGCTCTTTGCTGGGTTGTTCGTGCTTATATTTGTCGTCCGGATTGCGGTTGTCGCGCGGCGCGTAGGACGCATTGAATTTGAACCCGCCAAATGAAGGACTGTCGTAACGCACGGATGTGGTACGCACACCGGTGCGGGTGTTGATGCCCAAACCCATCGCGTTGGTTTTATACAACCACGGGTCGATGGTATCCATCTCGTTGAGCATATTGTTCATATTGCCGACGCGGACCTTACCGAACTTGCCTTCCAAGCCGATGAAGGAATCGCGGTTGCCGAAACGCTGGCTGTTGGATTCGCCTAAAATGGAAGTGCGCTGTTCAATTTGCCAGATGGCTTTGAGGTCGTCTGAAAGTTTCTCATTGCCTTTGAAGCCGATGCGCGAGGTATTGTCATTGATACGGGTTGCGGTCGCGCTTTTTTCCGTACCTTCACTACCTTTGATTTTCACCTGTCCGGAGGTAATGGTGCTTTTGACTTGTCCGTACAGGACAACTTCGGCGGATGCTGCAAAAGGTAGGGCTGCTGCGGTTAAAGTAATCAATATTTTCTTCATGAGTCCTCCTCGAATTTTAAAATTGAGTAAAAATACCAAACTCAATCATAATGATTTATGGATTATTAGACAACTCTTTTTATCTTGAGAAAAATTATTATTTATTTCAAATATAATTTGCATTTCAACAACACGATATCGTAGGAATCTTTAATATTCATCCTTTCTGCAATTTTTGTTAGCACAATCCCTATTTTTTCCTTGCCTCAAGATTGAAAATAAGGCAAGTGCAACTTTTTTCAGACGACCTTTTCGGGTCGTCTGAATATTTTTTTGTTTATGAAGAAAACCATAGCGGAAAGCAATGAAAAAACGAAGAAATTTTCCCATCTAAACTATTGCGCCGACAGGGATTTTGCCGTTTAATGCGAACCTGCTGAATCAAGGGCCCGAGGCATATGCCGGCCGCCCCCACAGTTAACCTTTTGTATGCGGACAGTCTGCGCTTGACTGACTGCCGCCGCTGCAACAATCCCCCCTTCCACAAAAGGACTGTACCCATGAAAAAAATTTCAATGGCGGCGGCACTCATCGGCCTCGTCTTGACTGCATGTAGCGGCGGCCAACAAACCGCCGCAGAATCTTCCGCACCTTCTTCCCATACCGCCTCCGACAAGCTCAATATCTACAACTGGTCGGACTACGTCGATCCCGCCACGCTTGAAACGTTCGAAAAAAATACGCATATCAACGTCCGCTACGACTACTACGACAGCAATGAAGCCCTCGAAGCCAAGCTTTTGACTGGCAAATCCGGTTACGACCTCGTTGCCCCGTCCATTGCCAACGTCGGACGCCAAATTAAAGCCGGCGCGTATCAAAAAATCGACAAAAGCCAAATCCCGAACTACGCCAACATCGATGCCGACCTGCTTGCCATGATGGCAAAAGTCGACCCGGGCAACCAATACGCCGTCCCTTATTTCTGGGGCATCAACACGCTCGCCATCAACAAAAAACTGGTCCAAAAAGCCCTAGGGACGGAGCAGCTGCCCGAAAACGAATGGGATTTGGTGTTCAATCCCGAATACACCAAAAAGCTGAAATCCTGCGGCATCAGCTATTTTGACAGCGCCATCGAACAAATCCCGCTCGCGCTGCATTATTTAGGCAAAGACCCGAATACCGAAAACCCGGACAATATCAAAGCTGCCGTCAACATGATGAAAAAAGTGCGTCCCGACATCAAACGCTTCACTTCGTCAGGCTATATTGACGATATGGCGGCGGGCAATCTTTGCGTTTCAGTCGGTTACGGCGGCGATTTGAACATCGCCAAAACACGCGCGCAAGAAGCGAAGAACGGCGTCGAAATCGAAGTGTTAGCACCCAAAAGCGGCGTCGGCATCTGGGTGGATTCCCTGATGATTCCGCGCGATGCCCAAAACACCGCCAATGCGCATAAATACATCAACCACACGCTCGATCCCGAAGTCGCGGCGCAAAACGGCAATTTCGTTACCTACGCCCCCGCCAGCCACCCTGCCCGCGCATTGATGGACGCAAAATATACCGGCGATGCGTCTATCTTCCCGACCAAGGAATTGATGGATAAAAGTTTCATCGTATCGCCCAAATCAACAGATGCAAGCCGCCTGAGCGTCCGCCTGTGGCAATCGTTGAAAGCAGGCAAATAGCCGTTTGATGCGTTGGAAATATAAGGTCATCTGAAAATCAAATTTGGTTTTCAGACGACCTTTTTTACTGCTATAGAACAAATTTAAAGATTATAGTGGATTAACTTTAAACCAGTACGGCGTTGCCTCGCCTTAGCTCAA
>CALDNV010000020.1:0-11134 GCA_937914605.1 uncultured Neisseria sp. | reverse complement strand
CTATCTGTACTGTCTGCGGCTTCGTCGTCTTGTCCTGACTTAAATTTAATCCACTATAAAAAAAGGTCGTCTGAAACGGCAATTCCGTTTTCAGACGACCTTTCCTTTATGTCCTATCTTACAAATGCGGGTTCATCAGGTTTTCGGGCGACAGGATGCGGTCGAGTTCCGCTTCGCTCAACAGGCCGCGTTCGAGTACGACTTCACGCACGCCTTTGCCGGTTTGGGCGCAGATTTTGCCGACCAAATCGCCGTTTTCATGGCCGATATACGGGTTCAGGTAAGTGACCAAGCCGATGGAGTTGAACACATAGCGTTCGCAGATTTCGCGGTTGACGGTAATGCCTTTGACGCATTTTTCGGCAAGGTTTACCGCAGCGTTGCCCAAGAGAGAGATGGTTTCAAACATACATTGCGCGATGACCGGCTCCATCACGTTTAATTGCAACTGCCCCGCTTCGGCGGCGAAGGTGATGGTGGTGTCGTTGCCGATGACTTTGAAGCAGACTTGGTTGACCACTTCGGGAATCACGGGGTTGACTTTGGCGGGCATAATTGACGAACCTGCCTGCATTTCCGGCAGGTTAATCTCTTTCAAACCGGCGCGCGGGCCGGACGACAAGAGGCGCAAGTCGTTACAGATTTTCGATAATTTCACCGCCGTGCGTTTCAATGCGCCGTGTACCATCACATACGCGCCGCAGTCGGAAGTCGCTTCAATCAGGTTTTCGGTCAGTTTGCAATCCAAGCCGCTGACTTCGGACAATTTTTTCACCGCCAAAGCCGCGTAGCCTTTGGGCGTGTTCACGCCCGTGCCGATGGCGGTTGCGCCCAAGTTGACTTCCAACAACAGGGCGCGCGTGCGGTTCAGATTCAAAATCTCTTCTTCAAGCAACACTTGGAAAGATTGAAATTCCTGCCCCGCCGTCATCGGCACGGCATCTTGAAGCTGGGTGCGCCCCATTTTCAAAACATCTTTAAACTCATCGGCTTTGGCGGCAAACGCATCTTTCAGCAACGCCAGTTTTTCCAGCAGTTCGCCGACACTGTAATACACCGCCAGCCTGAAGCCGGTCGGATAGGCGTCGTTGGTGGACTGGCTGGCGTTCACATGGTCCATCGGATTGACGATGTCGTAACGACCTTTTTCGTAGCCCAATATTTCCAAAGCAAGGTTGGCGATGACTTCGTTGGTGTTCATGTTGACCGAAGTTCCCGCACCGCCCTGATACACGTCGGACGGGAATTGGTCGAGGCAGCGGCCTTTGAGCAACACTTCGTCGCAAGCCTTTTCAATGGCGGCAGCGATTTCGGGTTTCACCGCACCCAGTTCGCCGTTTGCCTGCGCGGTCGCTTTTTTCACCATCACCATGCTGCGGACAAACTGCGGCACATCGGAAATTTTTTGATTGGAAATTTTAAAGTTTTCCACCGCGCGCAAAGTATGGATGCCCCAATACGCCTCGGCGGGGATTTCGCGGTCGCCCAGCAAATCGTGTTCGATACGGACAGTCATTTCTCTTACCTTCTCATTCGTTGGTTTATCAAGTAATGTGCATATGCAGGCGGAACATTAGACCGTTTTGCGTGGGTTGTCTAGCTGCAAATGCGCCGTTGTTATCAAAGCAGGAAAAACACCCCCACCCGAAAGGTAAAAGGTCGTCTGAAACCTTTTTCAGACGACCTTTTACATGCTTACATCCCGACCAGCCCCCGTATCTGCGGCCAGTAAAACAAACAGGCGATGGCGCAGACGGCGACGCTGATACCTGCGGCGTTGATACTGCTGATTTTCTCTTTAAACGCCATCGCGCCGACCAGCGTTCCCAAGACGATGACGCCGATGTTCATGCCTGCGAAGACCAGCGTCGGGTTGTCTTTCATCATTTGGTGGGCGGTAATGTAGGTAACGATGTTGGCAAAGTTCAAACCGCCCAAAACGATGCCGCCGATAATGCCTTCTTTCGTCCATTTAGTCGATTGGGAGAAAAGGTAGCCGAACATCAAAATACCGGCGAGGCTGAAGGCGACCAAAAGGTTGCCGGAAAACGCCGTACCGCTTTTGGCAAGCTGTTTGAAGAGGATGTCGATGATGCCGTAGCCCGCCCAAACGCCCGCGAGCAGCGTGATTTGCGTACCCAATCCGCCCGATTTTTTGCCGCCGTCTGCTTTCCACAACAGGCAGAACAAAGCCACAAACGCCAAAACGATGCCTATCAGCCTGCCTTCGGTCAAGGCTTCGCCAAAAATCACGAACGCGGAAATAATCGGCAATATCAAAGACAAACGCTGCGCCGCATCAGACTTGACGATACCCGCCGCGTCAACCGCCTTGCCCATAATCACAAACACCGAAGGCAGCAGCACGCCCAACGCGCCAAACAGCCACCAAGTCGGCAAAAAGGCTTTCGGGTTGCTTAAATCGGGTTTCAACACCCAAGCCGTCAACGCCACTGCGACGATGTAGTTCACCGCCACCGCCTGCGCGACGTCGATTTTGTTCTTACGCGCCAATTTGAGCAATACCGACACAGACACGCTGCACAGTATGCTTGCCAATAAATAAATCATGTTTTTCCTTTGATTGAATGTGTCGGATGCGTGGACAAATTTTCAGACGACTTTCTTGGTGTCCTGTTTTGATATTTAGTTTCCCGCAAACGACCCATACAAAAATTTCAGACGACCCCGGGATGCGAAGGTCGTCTGAAAACAAGGCGGGCGGCTGCGCTTAGAACCAAGTATCCAAAGACATACGCTTGTTGTCCGTCAGTCTGACAAAACCTGCCGCCAGACGGTAAGCAAACCAAACCGATACCAAAAACAGCAACACAGAGTCGATGCCGATAAACGCGGTGATTTTACTCAAAACAAACCCCGCCAGACCACCCCAGAAGGTTTTAATCAGATAGTCTGCGTGGTTATTATAAACCGAGTCGCCCATATCGCCACGTTTTACATACGCCAAAACGATGCCGGCAACAGGCATTACCAAGGTCGCAAATGCCAAGGCAAACAAAGCATACATCGCCATCACATAAGTCCGGTCGCCGTCTTGGCGCGGCGCTTCCGCCGTATGCTCGCTACCGGTCTGCTGGCTGGCGGTCTGCCCGCTTCTACCGCTGAATTCACGGAGCGACTCGTCGTACCATGCCCGACGTTCGGGATCGACCAGCGTATCGTAAGCCTGACGGATTTCCTTAAAACGCTCTTCCGCTTCGGGATTGCCGGGATTACGATCGGGATGGTATTTCATTGCCGAATCGCGATAGGCTTTTCTGATTTCTGCAATGTCCGCATCCGCCGAAATGCCGAGAATTTCATAAAAATTACGGTTTTCCATATTAGGGTGTGCCTCTTTGGTTTGTGTTTGCCAAAGCCCGATACCGTGAAATCACGCCAACAGGCTGTTTGACAGAATGAAAACAGATATAAAATCAGGCATTGTGTTCTTTTTATAAAACCTTCAAATCTGCCCGAATCTGCGTTTCCCGACTTAAAAACCGTTTTGCATCCCTTTAGACGGCGACCTGTACATCCTGCGGATTCAAAGCCCGCAAAGCCTGCGGACTGACACCGATGATAAATCCGCGCTTGCCGCCGTTGATATAAACCTTCTCCAACTCCCAAATACTTTTTTCAACATAAACCGGCAACCGGGTTTTCATACCGAAAGGCGTCGTCCCGCCCACCAGATAGCCCGTCCATTTGTTTGCCTGTTTCGGATCGGCAGGCTCGATGTGTTTCATGCCCAAATCGCGCGCCAGATTGCGGGTGGAAATCTGCTTGTCGCCGTGCATCACGACAACCAGCCCTTTCTTCGCTTCGTTTTGCAGCACGATGGTTTTGACCACCTGATGCTCGTCCACACCGAACAACTGTGCAAACTGCCCTGTCCCGCCGTGTTCTTCATAAACATAAATATAAGGCTCAAAATCAATTTGATGTGTACGCAAGAAACGGACGGCAGGAGTAACCGGATAATCGGTATTTTTGCTCATGATGCAGTTCCAATAATATTCAGACGACCTAAAATTAATATGACAATGACGCGTAAAAATAGTTTCCGCATCTTTTCAAAAACAACAAAACCGCCCGCCTGCTGTGGCAGACAATCAAGCTGAATGTTACCATAAGCCCCTGCCCAATATCCGCCATCCTGTTCCGACAAAATCGGAAAACCGAAATCCGACAACAGGACAGAATGCCCCGCATGCCACAACCTCAAGGAATATCAAATGAATATCCGATACCTCGGTACCACCGAACGCTACTCCGAAGCCGTCTGCGCCGGAGGATTCGTCTTCCTCTCAGGCATGGTTTCCGAAAATCCCGAAGCCGATGCCAAAGCCCAGACCGAAAACGTCTTGGCACAAATCGACCGCTGGCTTGAAGAATGCGGCTCCGATAAAGCACACATCCTCGAAGCCACCATCTTCCTGACCGATATGAACGACTACGCCGCCATGAACGAAGCCTGGGATGCCTGGACAGCCCCCGGCCGCGCCCCTGCCCGCGCCTGCATCGAAGCCAAACTCGCCAAACCGGAATGGGCGGTCGAAATCAAAGTATCCGCCGTGTGCAAGTGATTGGATTGGGCAAGGGGTCGTCTGAAAACCACAGTCAATTTTTCAGACGACCTCTGCGACAAATAAAATCTGCAACAACGATACGCTCAAAAACCAGAAAACATTTAATTTTATTAGAAACAAATAGTTATTTAAAATCTTCCGAGTAAGCCCGCCTACACTCCAAAATAAAATCGAAATAAACTATACTTTTTCTTAATTTATGAGATAATAGCTAAACAAATTCTTAGCTAAATTCATCAACATCAAACGAGAACAACACTATGTCAGACGAAAAAAGCAAAGCCCTAGCCGCCGCCCTTGCCCAAATTGAAAAAAACTTCGGCAAAGGTTCCATCATGAAAATGGACGGCAGCCAGCAAGAAGAAAACCTTGACGTCATCTCCACCGGCTCGCTCGGTGTGGACTTGGCGCTCGGCGTCGGCGGTCTGCCGCGCGGCCGCGTCGTCGAAATCTTCGGCCCCGAATCCTCCGGTAAAACCACGCTCTGTCTCGAAGCCATCGCCCAATGCCAAAAAAACGGCGGCATCTGCGCCTTTATCGACGCCGAACACGCCTTCGACCCCGTTTACGCCCGCAAACTCGGCGTTAAAGTAGAAGAACTCTACCTCTCCCAACCCGACACCGGAGAGCAGGCTCTGGAAATCTGCGACACGCTGGTGCGCTCCGGCGGCGTGGACATGGTCGTTGTCGACTCCGTAGCCGCCCTCGTACCCAAAGCCGAAATCGAAGGCGAAATGGGCGACAGCCACGTCGGCCTGCAAGCCCGTCTGATGAGCCAAGCCCTGCGCAAACTGACCGGCCACATCAAACGCACCAACACACTGGTCGTCTTCATCAACCAAATCCGCATGAAAATCGGCGTGATGTTCGGCAGCCCCGAAACCACCACCGGCGGTAACGCCCTCAAATTCTACGCCTCCGTCCGCCTCGACATCCGCCGCACCGGACAAATCAAAAAAGGCGACGACGTCATCGGCAACGAAACCAAAGTCAAAGTCATCAAAAACAAAGTAGCACCCCCGTTCCGCCAAGCCGAATTCGATATCCTGTACGGCGAAGGCGTAAGCTGGGAAGGCGAACTGATCGACCTCGGCGTCAAATACGACATCGTTGAAAAATCAGGCGCATGGTACAGCTACAATGGCGCCAAAATCGGACAAGGCAAAGACAACGTCCGCGTATGGTTGAAAGAAAACCCCGAAATCGCCAACGAAATCGACGCCAAAATCCGTGCCGCCGTGGGCATCAACATCGATATCACCGAAGGCAAACTGGACGACACCGACGGCGAACGTCCCGAGGAATAAACCCCTCTTGAGTCTTAGTTAAAATGAAAAGAGGTCGTCTGAAATATTTCAGACGACCTCTTCATGATTCCGTATCAGGCAAATCAAGCTTTCAGCAATTCTTGCAGCTCACCTGCTTCATACATTTCCATCAAAATATCGGAACCGCCGACAAACTCTCCGTTTACGTAGAGTTGCGGGATGGTCGGCCAATCGCTGTATTCTTTGATACCTTGGCGGACGGCATCGTTTTCCAAAACATTCACGGTAACGTAATCAGTGCAGCCTGCGGCGCTGAGGATTTGTACGGCGCGTGAAGAGAAGCCGCATTGCGGAAACTGCTTCGTACCCTTCATAAACAAAACAACGCGGTGGGTGGTAACAACTTCTTTGATTTGGTCGTGGATAGATGTCATGGTTTAATCCTTATTTACATGAATCGGTTAATCGGAATTTGCGCCATTATACGCAAATTGACGTGTTTGGGTACGCCTGTTTGCATGGATATTTGAACAAATTAATATCGGTTTACCCAAAATCCCCCAATCGCAAACCTGCCGATCATCCTCAGCCCATCCTATTCAATACGCAGCCGCCCCAACCGACAGAACCTGAAAATTGTCAACAATCCAAGCCATCTTATTTTAAAGCGGTGCTATAATTCCCCGAACCAGATTTTTCAGACGACCCCTACAAGGATCCTGACTTATGAACAATTCAGTCATCACTGTCATCGGCAAAGACCGCGTCGGCATCGTGTACGACGTTTCCAGAATTTTGGCGGAAAACCAAATCAACATCCTCAATATCAGCCAGCAGCTGATGGACGATTTCTTCACCATGATTATCTTGGTGGATACCTCGAAATGCCCGAAATCGCGGCAGGAAATGCTGGATTTGTTTGCGGAAGAGGGCAAAAAACTCGCGCTCGACATCCGCATGCAAAACGAAGAAATCTTCCAAGCCATGCATCGCATTTGATTTTAGGAACTCTAAAATTATGTCAAAAAATAAAATTAGTTTTAATGTAGCTGAAGAGAAATCTGCACGGCTGGCTGTTTTAATTGATGCTGATAATGCGTCAGCGCAAACCATTGATGCGATTTTAGAAGAAACAACTAAATTCGGTGAAGCAATGGTAAAACGCATCTATGGTAACTTTGTTGGTGACAACGGTAAATGGAAAGCTGTCATTAATGAGCATGCTATCAAACCTATGCAGCAATTCGCCTACACCACAGGTAAAAATGCCACTGACGGTTTTATGATTATTGATGCGATGGATTTACTCTATACCGGCCGTTTTGATGGTTTTTGTTTGGTATCTAGTGATAGTGACTTTACTGCACTGGCTATCCGGTTGAAGGAACAAGGTGTAACAGTTTACGGTTTCGGCAAAAAGCAAACGCCTGAAGCTTTCCGTAATGCGTGCAGCCAATTTATCTATGTAGAAAACTTGATGCCTGAACCCGCACAAAAAGAAACAGTAACCGATAAACCACAGAAACCAGCAGAGAAACAGATTCAAACAGCCTCTCCCGAAAATGCTCAAGCTCAACCGAAAATTGCCGAACAATTTGAGCACAAACTACCGTTGGAAACTATACATAAAATTTTCGAACATGCGGATAGTGAATGGATGGCTATGACTGCATTCGGTGCCACTTGGAAACGCTTGCAGGTAGATTTTGACCCACGTAATTACGGTTGTAAGAAATTTACCGATTTAGTAAAAAAATATTCTGATGTGTTTGATTACGAGATGCGAAAAACTGCTGAAGGCACGCAAGAGCATATGTATGTCAAGCTTAAAGTCTAATCGAAGGTCGTCTGAAAATATTTTTCAGACAACCTGCTAGAAAGGCCGAACCCCATGAACAATTTCCACAGTAATGAGATACTTGAAACCGTCAAAATGGTTGCCGA
Source organism: uncultured Neisseria sp. (assembly GCA_937914605.1). GTDB lineage: Bacteria > Pseudomonadota > Gammaproteobacteria > Burkholderiales > Neisseriaceae > Neisseria. The sequence goes on along the minus strand of CALDNV010000020.1, from coordinate 3,330 downwards.
CCAGCATTTCGACGTCCGCACCATTACCATAGGCATTGATTTGCACGACTGTATCAGTACCGACATCGATGTGTTGAACCAAAACATTTACAACAAAATCACCACCGTCGGCAAAGATTTGGTCACTACGGCGAAACATCTCTCCGCCAAATACGGCGTGCCGATTGTGAATCAGCGCATTTCCGTCACGCCGATTGCCCAAATCGCGGCAGCGACCAAAGCCGAGTCTTACGTCAGCGTGGCGCAGACTTTGGACAAGGCAGCCAAAGCCATCGGCGTGTCTTTTATCGGCGGCTTTTCCGCGCTGGTGCAAAAAGGCATGTCGCCTTCAGACGAGGTGTTAATCCGCTCCATTCCTGAAGCGATGAAGACTACCGACATCGTGTGCAGCTCCATCAATATCGGCAGCACGCGCGCCGGTATCAACATGGATGCGGTCAGATTGGCGGGCGAAACCATCAAACGCACGGCTGAAATCACGCCCGAAGGTTTCGGCTGCGCCAAAATCGTCGTGTTCTGCAACGCGGTGGAAGACAATCCGTTTATGGCGGGCGCGTTTCACGGGTCGGGCGAAGCGGACGCCGTTATCAACGTCGGCGTATCGGGGCCGGGTGTGGTCAAGGCCGCGTTGGAAAATTCGGACGCAGTCAGCCTGACCGAAGTCGCCGAAGTCGTGAAGAAAACCGCCTTCAAAATTACCCGCGTGGGCGAACTCATCGGCCGCGAAGCCTCGAAAATACTGGGCATTCCGTTCGGCATTCTTGATTTGTCGCTGGCACCGACTCCCGCCGTCGGCGACTCGGTGGCACGCATCCTTGAGGAAATGGGCTTGAGTGTCTGCGGTACGCACGGTACGACGGCTGCCTTGGCATTGCTGAACGATGCCGTGAAAAAAGGCGGCATGATGGCTTCCAGCGCGGTCGGCGGTTTGAGCGGCGCGTTTATTCCCGTTTCCGAAGACGAAGGCATGATTGCCGCCGCCGAAGCAGGCGTGCTGACGCTGGACAAACTCGAAGCGATGACCGCCGTCTGCTCGGTCGGTCTGGACATGATTGCCGTTCCCGGCGATACGCCCGCGCACACGATTTCCGGCATCATCGCCGATGAAGCCGCCATCGGCATGATCAACAGCAAAACTACCGCCGTGCGCATCATTCCGGTAACGGGCAAAACCGTCGGCGACAGCGTCGAGTTCGGCGGCCTGTTGGGCTACGCGCCCGTGATGCCGGTTAAAGAAGGTTCGTGCGAAGTGTTCGTCAACCGCGGCGGCAGGATTCCCGCGCCGGTACAGTCGATGAAGAACTGATTGCTTAACCATAAAAAAGGTCGTCTGAAAACTTGCAATGCTTGTTTTCAGACGACCTTTGTTTATTTGAGACTATATTTTCAGACGACCTACAAACCCAATTCCCTGAGGAAGCGCACGTCGTCCGCCCAGCCTGATTTGACCTTGACCCAAACCTTTAAAAACACTTTAGTATCAAACAGTTTTTCCATATCGAGGCGGGCTTCGGTGGAGATTTTTTTCAGTTTTTCCCCGCCTTTGCCGATTAAGATGGCTTTTTGGCTGTCTTTATCGACCAATACGGCGATGTAGATTCGGTAGAGGCCGTTTTCCTCTTCTTCGAATTGTTCGATTTCCACATTCATGGCGTAGGGCAGCTCTTCGCCGAGGTAGCGGAACAGTTTTTCGCGCACGATTTCGGTGGCGAGGAAACGGCTGGAACGGTCGGTCACCATTTCTTCCGGATACATCGGCACGCTTTGGGGCAGGTAAGGTCTGAGGCGCGCGAGCAGGTTGGCGATGCCCAATCCGTGTTTGGCGCTGACGGTTTCATGCCCTACAAATTTGAATTCTGCGCTGATTTGGTCGATAAATTCCTGCAAACCAGTATTGCCCGCTTTGTTTTTGTCGATTTTGTTGATAACGAGGATGACGGGCGTGTTTGTCGGCAGTTGTTTCATCACGATGCGGTCGGCATCGGTAAAGCGCATGGCTTCGACGACGAAAACGACGGCATCGACGCCGCTCAACGCTTCGGTGACGTTTTGATTGAGGCGGTCGTTCAGGGCGTTGCGGTGTTTGGTTTGGAAGCCGGGGGTATCGACGAAAACGAATTGGGCGGTGTCGTCGGTGTAAATGCCGGTAACGCGGTTGCGCGTGGTTTGGGCTTTTTTACTGGTAATGCTGATTTTTTGTCCGATAAGGTGGTTCATCAGCGTGGATTTGCCGACATTGGGGCGTCCGACGATGGCGACGAAGCCGCAGCGGTAGTTGGTGGGATGGCTGGATTCGTTTTGCAGGAAAGTTTCGATGTCCATGATGGCTTTCTGTTTGACGTTTCAGACGACTTTTTTGTATCCATAGGTCGTCTGAAAAATAAATCGGCTATTTTTTTGCTTTTTTCAAAGGATGGTGTTGCTCGAGCCATTGCAGCGCTTCTTTGGCAGCTTGCTGCTCGGCAACTTTGCGGCTGCTGCCTTGTGCTTTGCAGATGAAGCCCAGTTCGCCCAAGTCGCATGAAATCAGGAACATACTGTCATTGGCATGACCGATTTGTTCTTCGATGCGGTATTTGGGCAGGGCAAGGCGGCGGGCTTGGAGGGCTTCTTGCAGGGCGGTTTTGTTGTCTTTTCCCTGCGTTTTGAAATCGGCGCGTTTGACGCGTTCGGCAAACAAGTGCCGCACCACTTTCTCCGCCTCGGCGAAATCCGCATCAAAGCTAACGGCGGCAAACATCGCTTCCATAGCATCGGCAAGGATGGAGGGTCGTCTGAATCCGCCGCTTTTCAACTCGCCCGCGCCCAAATAAAGCCCGTCGCCGACATTCATTTCCAAAGCGATTTCCGCCAACACGCCTTCATTGACCAAGCTCGCGCGCAAACGCGACAACTCGCCTTCGGTCAGCTTGGGGAACGCGTCAAACAACATTTTGGCGACGGTGTAGTTCAAAATCGAATCGCCGACAAACTCGAAACGTTCGTTGTTTTTCGCATGGTAGCTGCGGTGGGTCAGCGCCTGCTGCAAAAGCGCGGTATCTTTGAAATGGTAACCCAGTTTATTCTGAATGGCGGCATGCGCCTGCTGTTTTAACACATCTGTTTTCATGAGGACGTTTGTCTTTCTTCTTGCTTCGGCGTATCGGGCGGGAGGCGGCGAAAATCCGGCTTCCCAAACCAACCCGAATGCGTTTCGGCACTTCATGCAAATACGGAAACACTTTAGGGCTGCAACAGTCGTCTGAAACACAGTTCAGCCCGTTTCAGACGACCAGCATTGTACCATCAAACCATAAGCGGCAAATATAAAGATACACGGTGCAGAGGCTG
>CALDNV010000019.1:0-7640 GCA_937914605.1 uncultured Neisseria sp. | reverse complement strand
TGTTCGTAATAGTTTAAAGCTTTGTTTCTTAAGTCCGCAGAGTATGCCATGGTTAGACCTTCAAAGTTTAGTATTGTACTATTTTGTTTTTAATTGACTATACTTTGAGCACCATCCGCCTCATCAATGCCGCCATCAAACAATTTGAAGTGGACGAGCGCACCGAAGCCGATGACGGCAAAGTGATTGCCATCATTACCAAAATGGTCAAACAGCGCAAAGACAGCGCCAACATCTACGCCGAAGCAGGCCGTCAGGACCTGGCAGACAAAGAAAATGCCGAAATCGAAATCCTGCACCGCTACCTGCCGCAAATGATGTCTGCCGAAGAAATCCGCACTGCCGTGGAAACCGTAATCGCCATGACCGGAGCTTCCGGAATGGCTGACATGGGCAAAGCCATGGGCGTGTTGAAAACCCAGTTGGCGGGCAAAGCCGATATGGGTGAAGTCAACAAAGTTCTGAAAGCCGTTTTAACTGCTTAAAAGTAAACAAACAGGTCATCTAAGTTTTCAGACGACCTGTTTGTTATATGGTGAATAAAAATAAAATATTACTACTGTCGTTTCCACACAGATAAGAATCCATTTTTAAAGTCATGTTTTTCTGATTAAACTCAATAAACTGAATCCCAGTAATGGATTTCCGCCTGTGCGTTAATGACTGTATTTAGTATCCTATTCTTATTTAAATCAACTATTATAAATTATTATGAGCTTTATCATAACCAACAACGAAAAAATTCCTAATAATGTAAAGCCTCTCTTTTTTTCTCCTTTAATAAGAGCATAAATTCCAATAATTAATCCGAATACTGGCACCATAACTGATAGGATGATATCTATTGGCGTTGCATTTTTAAGAACTTTCTTACCATTAGGCAATACCTGATACTTATCGTCTTCCCGACTCATTTTAAGATAACCTTTCTATCTAAATAAGATAATTAAAGAATACAATCAAAATAACAACAAAAAATAAAACAATTAATAGCTGTAAAAATACACAATTATTAGAGTAATTATGAAAATATATTCATAAATACCCCTTGCAAGTAGAAATTTTCCAGTCCAATGTTACAATGATTATAATCAATTATTCAAACAACATTTGAATCTTAAAATCACTCTTTTAATGTCTAAAACCCTTCAAAAAGTGAGAAAATATGGAACTTCATGAAAAAATTCGAGTAATGAGAGAAATGAACCAATGGTCTCAAGAAGAAATGGCTGAGAAATTAGCAATGTCTGCTAATGGGTATGCAAAAATAGAACGTGGGCAAACTAAACTGACTTTTGATAAATTGAATCAGATTGCACAGATTTTTAAAATTGATGTAGTTGAACTGATTACAAAAGAAAAACCATTATTTCTTTTGGTCGGAGATAATAGCCATAATTACGGATCAAATTACTATGGCAACAATGAAGCGTTAATAGCTGAAAATGAAAAACTGAAACTGACAATATCTCATAATAATGAAATTATTCAACGACAAGAAAATGAGATTTTAGCTTTAAAAGAAATCATTTCTCTACTCAAAAAAAATTAACACTCTATCTAATTCACTCAAGACATGAAAGAGGTCGTCTGAAAATGGGATTCCCGTTTTCAGACGACCTTTTTTAAGCTTAGGCTTACCGTTTGCCGATATTGTGAAATATCTTGCCCATATCGTTTAAGAAACGGGGTTCGCGCTGGATCAGGTAAACAATCAAGGGGATATTGCCGATGGCGACGATCAGGTAAAGCAGGGAAATGCTGTCGAACAGCATCAAGAGTACTGCGCTTAAAATGGCAGCCGATACCATGAACACGCCATTGATAATGTTGTTGGCGGCGACGGCGTGGGCGCGGAAGGATTCGCTGCTGGCGGTTTGCAGCCAAGTGTAGAGTGGGACGGAGAAGAAGCCGCCGAAGAAGCCGATCAGCGTCATGACGAGCATGACGGGATACGCCATGCCTTGCGACAGGAACCAGGTGATGCCGTTGAGTTCGGTAAAGCGTTGTCCTTGGGTCAGCCATACCAAAATCAAGCCGAATACGGTCAAACCCGTCGTGCCGACGGTTACCAAGCCCAAGAGCAGGCGTTCGTGGCTGAGTTTTGCGCACAACACCGAGCCGGCGGCGATGCCGATGGAGAATAGGGCGAGCATGAGGTTGAAAACGCTATCGTTGCCGCCCAAATGGATTTGCGTGAAAGTCGGCAGTTGGGTGGTGTAAACCGAGCCGATAAACCAAAACCATGAAATGCCGATGATGGATGTGAAGACGGAATCATATTGGGCGGTTTCGCGCAGGAGCGCGTGCGTACCTTTGACGATGTTCCATTCGATTTTGGTGTTGGGGGCTTTGGCGGGGACGTTAGGCATGAAGAAGCTGGTCAACGTGCCGCCGATGGCGACGAGCAATACTAAGATGCCGACGACGGAGGGCGGCAAGCCTGCGACGGACGTGCCTAAAATCTGACCGAACAAAATAGCAATGAATGTTCCCGATTCGATCAGGCTGTTGCCCATAATCAGCTCTTTGTCGTTGAGATAATCGGGCAGGATGGCGTATTTCAGCGGGCCGAACAACGTCGATTGCGCGCCCATGCAAAACAGGCAGATCAAGAGTAGCGGGGCGGACTGGATATAGAAGCCGAACGCCGCCACCGCCATGATGATGATTTCCAATACTTTGATCCATCGTGCCAAGACGGCTTTGTCGAATTTGGTGCTCAGTTGTCCCGACAGCGCGGAAAACAGGAAATAGGGCAGGATAAACAGCAGCGCGCCCAAGTTCAGCATTTGGCTGGCGGGCAGGAAGTTGTTTTTGCCCAAACCGTAGAAGCTGATCATCACAAACAGCGCGGTTTTGAACATATTGTCGTTGAACGCGCCCAGAAATTGCGTGCCGAATAGTGGGGCAAAACGGCGGCTGGTCGGGAAATTCAGATTGTCTTTTTTGAGGCTCATTTTTCGGATTCTTGTTCTTCTTTTTCTATTTCGTTTTCAAGCAGTTTGTCGGTGGAATCGTCGTCCATCAGGATGCGGTGTGCCGGTCCTTCGAGATCGTCAAACTGCCCGTTTTTGCCCGACCACCAGAAAAAATAGCCGATGGCAAACGCCAAAATAATGCTGATGGGCACTAAGATAAACATACTTTCCATCACATCGCTCCGGTCAAATCGGTTAAGACAAAAGTCTGTCCCGATACGGTCAGATATTCGTTGCGCAGCGAGCCGACGGGGGTATCGTCAAAAAACAGCTCGATACGGTCTTTCACGACGCGCCAATATTGCGGAATCTCGGTTTGCCCGAAAGGCGCCAAAACCTCCGCCGCCGCGCCTTCTTCACTTTGCAGCTTGACGGCGAAACGCCCGCTCTGCGGCTGCGTTTCGGATTCATCATCCGGCAGCATGATGAAAAAGCCCACATGGGCGCCTTGTTGCGTATGGATACTGAAATAGTGCATATCAAAGAATCTTAAAAGGCTGCCGCTGTTTTCAGACGACATAGTGAATACAAAAACTTTCTAAATGTAACAGTTTGACACGCCCCTGCAAAGGGCTTTACGCCCCCGCGTTCGACAGGTCGTCTGAAAACAAACCGTTTCCCTTTAAACATCAATATCTTCCTTTATCGCTTTCCGCCTGCTCCAAGTCAAACATTAAGCCAAGCAGCCGCCCCCGTTTTTTGCTAGAATAGCGCGGTTTACATTCATCAACCGATTTCAGACGACCCCGTCCAACCGGCGGCGGCAGAAACCACACGGAAAGCAATATTCATAAAGTTGCCCCATTCCGAATGTAGCGGTCATTTTTCTTTCATAGATTTTACGCCACCAACCGATACGGCCTGCCGCGCAGATGCCCGGCTCGAACCTCAAGCGCATCCACTATGCCTGCGGGAGATGTTTGGCGGTATATCGACGACAAAGAACAGATTGCCGATACTGCCCGCACAGGTCGTCTGAAACATCCAGGAGCCACAACAAATGACCCAAAAACTCATCTTAGTTTTGAACTGCGGCAGCTCATCCCTCAAAGGCGCCGTGCTGGATAACGACAGCGGCGAAGTCCTGCTCAGCTGCCTTGCCGAAAAACTCAACCTGCCCGACGCTTACATCACGTTCAAAGTAAACGGCGAAAAACACAAAGTCGACCTGTCCGCCAAGCCCGACCACACCGGCGCAGTTGAAGCCCTGATGGAGGAACTCAAAGCCCACGGCCTCGACAGCCGCATCGGCGCCATCGGCCACCGCGTCGTCAGCGGCGGCGAACTGTACAGCGAATCCATCCTCGTTGACGACGAAGTCATCGCCGGCATCGAAAAATGTATCCCACTCGCCCCGCTGCACAACCCCGCGCACCTCTTGGGCCTGCGTGCCGCACAAAGCATTTTCAAAGGCCTGCCCAACGTCGTCGTTTTCGACACCGCCTTCCACCAAACCATGCCGGAACACGCCTACACATACGCGATTCCGCATGAACTGTATGAAAAATACGGCTTGCGCCGCTACGGCGCACACGGTACCAGCTACCGCTACGTTTCTGATGAAACCGCCCGTTTCCTCGGCAAAGACAAAAAAGACCTGCGCATGGTGATTGCCCACTTGGGTAACGGTGCGTCCATTACCGCCGTCGCCAACGGCGAATCACGCGATACCAGCATGGGCCTGACCCCGCTGGAAGGCCTCGTGATGGGTACGCGCAGCGGCGACATCGATCCCGCAGTCTTCGGCTTCCTCGCTGAAAACGCCAACATGACCATCACCCAAATCACCGACATGCTGAACAAAAAATCCGGCCTGCTCGGTTTGTCCGGCCTGTCCAACGACTGCCGTACCATCGAAGAAGAATCCGGCAAAGGCCATCCTGGCGCAAAACTCGCCCTGGACGTCTTCATCTACCGCCTCGCCAAATACATCGGCAGCATGGCTGTGGCAGCCGGCGGTCTGGACGTACTCGTTTTCACTGGCGGTATCGGCGAAAACTCCGACATCATCCGCGAACGCGTACTCGGCTACTTGGGCTTCCTCGGTCTGAAAGCCGACCACGAAGCCAACCTGAAAGCCCGCTTCGGTAACGCAGGCGTGATTACGACTGCCGACAGCGCAGCCGTCGCCGTTGTTATCCCGACCAACGAAGAATTGATGATTGCACACGACACCGCTCGTCTGAGCGGCCTGTAATACAGCGCATCATCCGATAAAAAACCTGCCGAAAACGGCAGGTTTTTTGTTGGCGCGGCAAAAGCATGATTTGTCTGCATGACCCGCTTCGGGATTTTCTCTCCGCCGTCAAACGAAAGGGGAGGGTGTAGGTTTTTCTGCTTCGTATCCAACGATCCCCATCACGTTTTCCTCCCTTTCGGCAAGAGCCGCGATAAGTTGCTTTTCAGCAAAAAGGTCGTCTGAAAATTTTCAGACGACCTTTTCCATCGCTATTGCTTCACAGGTTTCAAAGTCGGCAAAACCGTATCCCAAATCGCAAGGACTTCGGCTTCACTGCGCTTCGTTCCGTCTTTTTTCTCAGTGCCAAACTGCATCATGATGCGCGGGTCGCCGCCGTCGCGTTCCCAAAAGAACATATATTTGTTGCCGCCCCATTTCACCAATTTTTCCTCACCCGACATACCGTTGATGGTGCGTTTGCCTTGGCGGATGGTGCGGGTTAGCGCTTTAACCATTGCGCCTTTCCCCAGATTTACCTTACGTTGCAGCAACGTCGCTTCGCCCGCTTTCAACACATCACCGTGCATGATTTCCAGACTCATATCATGTTGTTTGGCAAATTCGACGGTGCTATGGACTTCAAACGGTTTTTTGCCGTCGTCCGCGATAAAACCGCCTATCAGACAAATGCCGTGTTTATTTGGCACTTCAAATTCCTGTCTGGTTTTCAATCCATTGAGGATTTCTTGGCGGAATTTTTTCTCAATGGTGTTTATTGCTTCTTTTTCTTGGGTTTTCCAGTTGGCAGGGGCTTTGCCATGATCAGAAGGAATGCGGAAATAACTACGCACAATATAAGCATCATCATTATCCAGCTTGAAATATAAATCGGCTTCATAGGGCATACCGCGATCTCGGATAATATGCTCCCATTCAAAATCCCTACGCGTTACCTGCATCATTGCCCGATCCGGAATCAGAGTACGGGTATCAACAACAATTTTTGTTCCTACTCTACCATTTTGCTTAAACTCGTTGATATTCCTAACGTTTCTCTTCCAGTCATTGAACATAACCATCACGCTCCAGCCGTTGTAATCAAGGTGTGTACTGCCGTGATGGCGTTGTGACGGCAGATGCAATTGATAGCGGCCGCTGCAATAGGGCTGTTCGGTCCAGTAGGCAGTATCGATGGCGGATTTGGTGACGGTTGGCGAAGTTTCTGCCGATGGGGAAACAGTAGGTGTGCAGGCTGCGACGGCAAGGATCAGGGATAGCGTAGTCAGACGGATGGACATGGATAAGCTCCGTGTTTGAAAAGGGTCGTCTGAAAGTATAGTTTATTCAGACGACCTTTGTCATAAAATGGGCTTGGCGGTATTTATCCGACATGGGTGGGCGTTTCGCGCGTCCGTAAGATGGGCGGTATGGCGATAATGTCGGTAGGGAAAATGACGGTTTGGCTTTATAATCTGATTCATTCTTTTCAGGCAGACCATTATGGAACACGATTCAAACGAAACCATGCGTCTTTCCAAGCGCATGGCGCAATTGGGCTTATGCTCGCGCCGCGAGGCGGACAGCTACATCGAGCAAGGCTGGGTCAAGGTCAACGGGCAAACCGCCGTACTCGGTCAGAAAGTGACCGAACGCGACCGCATTGACCTCAACCGGCAGGCGCATGAAAAACAGGCAGAGCGCGTTACCATCTTGCTCAACAAGCCCGTCGGCTACGTCAGCGCGCAGGCGGAAAAAGGCTACAAATCCGCCGCCGAGCTGATTACCGCCGACAACCGTTGGGAAGGCGACGACAGCCGCATTCCGTTCAGCGAAAAACAAAAATTCGGCTTGGCGCCCGCCGGACGGCTGGACATTGATTCCGTCGGATTGCTGGTGTTGACGCAGGACGGGCGCATCGCCAAGCAGCTTATCGGCGAAAACAGCGGCAGCGAAAAAGAATATTTGGTGCGCGTGCGCGGCAAATTGGACGAAAAAGGGCTTGCCTTGCTCAACCACGGATTGAGTTTGGACGGCGAGAAACTGCGTCCCGCCAAAGTCGAATGGCAAAACGAAGACCAACTGCGTTTCGTGTTGAAACAAGGCAAAAAGCGGCAAATCCGCCGCATGTGCGAACTCGTCGGTTTGCGCGTTGTCGGGTTGAAGCGGATTCGGATGGGTAAAGTCAAACTGGGCAAACTGCCGCCCGGCAAATGGCGTTACCTGCGGGCGGATGAATCGTTTTGATTGGATTTGAACTTGGGAATGACGGCAAGAAGTCGTCTGAAAACGTCACTGTATCTGTTTTATAAAGACAAGAATATGAATTTAGAAACCAAAATTCCGCCGCCGGCGGTATGTTTTATCTGCGCATTGCTGATGTATGCCTCTGCGCAAGTATCCGCGCTCTCAGGCATACTGCCACGCTTTCCTATATGGCTGTCGGCTGTTTTGATCGTGTTTGGGACGGCGTTGGGCGTATT
>CALDNV010000018.1:0-7640 GCA_937914605.1 uncultured Neisseria sp. | reverse complement strand
GTATTATGCGCGAAGACGGCGGGGCAGTAAATCGGCTTTGCAAAGTCTTAAAACCGCCAAAAAATGAAAAGGTCGTCTGAAAACAGGTTTTCTAGCCGATCGACTGGAAACCGGTATGCCGCCGCTTTGCCTGAGATTAAAGAGAACGGTAAAGCATTGAGTAAACCAGTTTCCTTCATCCGTATTGTCGGTAGTTTCGCCATCTTGTCCAATCAAAAATCAATCTGCGATACCCAACCAAGCATAATCCGTTTTCAGACGACCCCATGTGGATAACTCAAATATCCCTCATGCAGGCAGTGTCTAAAACCGCTAAAATAACGCTTTTCCCTTCCTACGGAACCATCATGCCCCAGCCTTCCGCCCAACAGATTTTGCACGAAGTATTCGGCTATCCCGAATTTCGCGGCAAGCAGGAGGCTATCGTCAATACATTGGCAGGCGGCGGAAGCCTGTTGGTATTGATGCCGACGGGCGGGGGCAAGTCGCTGTGTTACCAAATTCCCGCGCTGATGCGCGAAGGCGTCGCCATCGTCGTTTCGCCGCTGATTGCCCTGATGAACGACCAAGTAGCGAGCCTGCACGCTGCAGGCATAGAAGCAGCAGCGGTCAACAGCAGTACAACGGTGGAAGAAGCCCGCGAAGTGGCGGACAAACTCGCCCAAGGTCGTCTGAAACTGCTCTACGTCGCACCGGAGCGGCTGGTTACCGACCGTTTCTTGCGTTTTCTCGATCAGCAAACCATCAGCCTTTTCGCCATAGACGAAGCGCATTGCGTCAGCCAATGGGGGCACGATTTCCGCCCCGAATACCAGCAATTAGGGCTGCTTGCCGAACGCTATCCGCAAGTGCCGCGCATTGCCCTGACTGCGACTGCCGATGCGGCGACCCGCGCCGACATCAAACATTTCCTCCATCTGGAAGACGCGCCCGAATTCATCTCCAGCTTTGACCGTCCGAATATCTATTATCAGGTTATCGAAAAAAACAACGGCAAAAAGCAGCTTCTCGACTTCATCCGCAAAGAAATGGAAGGGCAAAGCGGCATCGTCTATTGCCTGAGCCGCAAAAAAGTCGAAGACATCGCCCAATTCCTCTGCGAAAACGGATTAGACGCGATTCCCTACCATGCCGGCTTGAGCATGGAAGTGCGCGAAGCAAACCAACGCCGTTTTACCCGCGAAGACAACATTATCGTCGTCGCCACCGTTGCCTTCGGTATGGGTATAGACAAACCGGACGTACGCTTCGTCGCCCATCTCGATATGCCCCAAAGCGTCGAACATTTCTACCAAGAATCCGGCCGCGCCGGGCGGGACGGGCTGCCTGCCGTGAGTTGGCTGTGTTACGGTCTGAACGACTGGGTATTGCTGCGCGAACGCATCGCCGAAGGCAACAGCGACGAAGTGCAGAAACAAATCGAAATGCAGAAGCTCGATGCCATGCTTTCCGTCTGCGAAACCGCCGCCTGCCGCCGCGTCCTCCTGCTCAAACATTTCGGCGAAGAATCCGCCCCTTGCGGCCATTGCGACAACTGCCTGCATCCACCCGTACGCTTCGACGGTACCGTCCTCGTACAAAAGCTCCTCAGTTGCGTGTATCGCGCCGGACAACGCTTTGCCGCCGGCTATATCATCAACCTGCTGCGCGGTAAAAGCGATGACTGGGTACGGCGCAACGGCCACGACAAACTCTCCACCTTCGGCATCGGCAGCGGGCAAACCGACAAAGAATGGCGCAGCGTCATCCGCCAATGCATCAGCCTCGGCTACCTCACCGTCAACACCGCCCAATATCAGGCATTGCAACTGACCGAAGACGCAAAAAAAGTCCTTAAAGGCGAAACCGAAGTCATGTTGCGCCCGTTGCGCCGCGAAAAAGCCGCCACGCAAAAGCCAAAAGACAACTGGCTGCGTACCGAACGCGAAGAACGCCTATGGCAGGCATTGCGTCATTGGCGGCAGCAGCGCGCCCATGCCGAGGAAGTTCCCGCCTACGTCGTCTGCGGTGACAAAACCCTGCGCGACATCGTCGAAAAAATGCCGCAAACGCTGGAAGATTTGCACCAAATCTACGGTTTGGGCGAAGCGAAAATCAACAAATTCGGCATCGACATCCTCAATGTCTGCGGGAACGCAGCCGAAAACCAAAGCGGGCAAACGGGCAACGAAGAACCCCTATTTACCCCCCAAACCGAGCGCGACCAGCAATTACAGCAAAAGCTGGAAACCTGGCGTGCCGAGCAGGCAGCCGCCGAACAATGTGCCTTGGGCAAAGTCCTTTCCAACATCAGTCTGACCGACCTTGTCGTCTTCACGCCCGCCGAAGAAGCCGACCTGCTCAGTATCTACGGCATAGGCAGCGAAAGAATTGCCCAATACGGGCAGGCAATACTCGACATCTGCCGCCCTTACGCAGACGGGCTTTCCAAGCCGAAACAGGCAGAACGCCTGCTCGCCCGCCGCCTGTTCCAATGGTGTCTCGACACTGCCCGATATGAAGGCGGAGAGATGCACGCCGTCGCCAAAAAACAGACTTTACGCGCCATCGCCAAAGCCCGGCCGCAAACCTTGACGGCGCTTTCCAAAATAGAGGGCGTGAGCGGGGAATGGTTGGAGCAATACGGCGAAGAAATCATAGAAATCTGCACGGCGGATTGACCGTTAAAAAGACACAGAAAAAGGTCGTCTGAAAACCCTGTATAAAGGTTTTCATACGACCTTCTAAATATAGTGGATTAACTTTAAACCAGGACGGCGTTGCCTCGCCTTAGCTCAAAGAGAACGATTCTCTAAGGTACTGAAGCACCAAGTGAATCGGTTCCGTACTATCTGTACTGTCTGCGGCTTCGTCGCCTTGTCCTGATTTAAAGTTAATCCACTATATATTAATATCTTTATAAAACAATAACAAACAAAATTTTTTCAATTCGCTTGTAAGCATTTTCAGACTGCCGCGTCTAATCGGGCATGAAATGATTTTATGAAACGGTTATCATGAAAATGAATACGACAGCCTCGTGGCAATCGGCTTTAGGTTTATTGGCTTTGCGCCTGTTTGCCGCTTACGAATTTTGGGAATCGGGTATGCAGAAATGGAACGGCGAAAACTGGTTTGCCGAAATCAACGACCAATTTCCTTTTCCGTTTTATCTGCTGCCCGACAGCATGAATTGGAACTTGGCGATGTGGGCGGAGCTGGTTTTTCCGGTTTTGCTGCTTTTAGGATTGGCGACCCGTCTGTCCGCCTTGGGATTAATCATTGTAACGGGGGTAGCATGGGCGGCAGTCCATGCCGGTGCGGGTTATAATGTTTGCGACAACGGCTATAAAATGGCTTTGATTTATATCGTGGTTTTAATCCCGATTCTGCTGCAAGGCGCGGGCTGTTTATCGTTGGATGCGCTGTTGAAAAAACGGTTTTGCCCGAAATGCCGCGTCGGAAATCAATAAAAAAGGTCGTGGAGCGGACTTTAAACGCGCCAACTCAAATTCTTAATCTGTTTAACTTGATACTTTAAAAAGGAAATCAATATGAAAAAAAATGTAGCCGCTGCCCTTGCAGGTGCTTTGTCTTTGTCTTTGGCTGCCGGCGTTGTTGCCGCTGACAAACCGGTGAGCAGCAAAGCAGGCGTTCAAAAATCTGCCCAAGGCTCTTGCGGTGCGGCTAAAGCTGCCGAAGGTTCTTGCGGCGCCGCTGCTTCTAAAGCAGGCGAAGGCAAATGCGGCGAGGGTAAATGCGGTTCAACCGTGAAAAAAGCCCCCGCTAAAAACGCCAAAGCTGCAAAAGCCAAAGCCAAAGCAGTTGAAGGCAAATGCGGCGAAGGCAAATGCGGTTCTAAATAATTTAGAACAAAAAGCCGCATTTTATTGATAAATGCGGCTTTTTATATGATTTTGACAGCAATTTCCTACCAAAACCGTCGGAACACCATCCAAAACGGAGCAACATAATGATTCAACAAGCAGGCTTAGGCTACCGCCGCGACTTGGCGGAAGACTTCCTCTCGCTTTCAGACGACAGTCCGATACGCTTTATCGAAGCCGCCCCCGAAAACTGGCTGAAAATGGGCGGCAGAGCGCGCAAACAGTTTGACCGCGTGGCGGAACGGCTGCCATTGGCGTTGCACGGATTATCCATGTCGTTGGGCGGACAAGCCCCGCTGGATACCGCCTTGATAGACGGAATCAAAGAAATGATGTGCCGTTACGATTGCACGTTTTTCTCCGACCATTTGAGCTACTGCCACGACGGCGGCCATCTCTACGACCTGTTGCCGTTGCCCTTCACTGAAGAAATGGTGCGGCATACCGCGCGGCGTATCCGCGAAGTGCAAGACCGGTTGGGCTGCCGCATTGCCGTAGAAAACACCTCCTACTACCTGCATTCCCCGCTTGCCGAGATGAACGAAGTCGAGTTCCTTAACGCCGTTGCACGCGAAGCCGACTGCGGCATTCATCTCGATGTGAACAATATCTACGTCAACGCCGTCAATCACAGACTGTTGTCGCCAGAGGCTTTTTTAGAAAACGTTGACGCAGGGCGCGTGTGCTACATCCACATCGCCGGACACGACGTCGAAACCCCCGAGCTTTTGATTGATACCCACGGCGCGGCAGTTTTACCGACCGTTTGGGACTTGCTCGAACTCGCCTACACCAAGCTGCCGACCATCCCGCCCACCCTGTTGGAACGCGATTTCAATTTCCCGCCTTTTGCCGAACTCGAAGCCGAAGTCGCCAAAATCGCCGACTATCAAATGCGTGCCGGAAAGGAATACCGCCGTGCAGCCTGAAACCTCCGCCCAATACCAACACCGCTTTGCCCAAGCCATACGCGAAGGCGAAGCCGCCGACGGATTGCCGCAAGAGCGCCTGAACGTTTATATCCGCCTGATACGCAACAATATCCACAGCTTCATTGACCGCTGTTACACCGAAACGCCGCAATATCTCGACAACGGAGAATGGAGTCGTCTGAAAGAAGGCTTCATCCGAGACGCGCGCGCCCAAACCCCCTATTTCCAAGAAATTGCCGGCGAATTCCTCCAATACTGCCAAAGCCTGCCGCTTTCAGACGACCTCTTGGCACTGATGGACTTCGAACATACCCAACTGCTTGCCGAAGTCGCCCAAACCGACAGCCAAGCCTCACTCGCCGATTCAGATGATTTGGAATACACTCTTTCTCCCGCTGCCTTCGTCCGCCGCTACCACTACGACGTTACCGACGAATTGCAGACGGTCGAAACCGCCGTTTTGGTGTGGCGAGACAGCGAAGACGACGTGATGTACCAAACCCTCGACGATTTCGACGCATTATTGCTGGAAACGCTGGCAGACACGCCGACCTCCCTGAACGGCCTGCAAATCATGCTGGCAGAGTTCATGTCGTCTGAAAATGGCTGGCAGGACGCATTAAGGCAAAAGTGGGCGGATTGGCTGGAACAAGGCATTTTGGTTGCCGCATCAGCCGAGGTCGTCTGAAATGATCGAATTGACGTAGTGGGCAGGAAATTCCTATAAAGACACTATTGCAGCCCCCTCTTTTCGAAAGAAAGGGCATAGGCGGGAAGCAATCGAAAAATGGGCAGCCTGCCTGGTCCGTTTCAGACGACCTTCAGTTTATGCTTGGATAAAGGCTTAATGAAAAGGCTTGGCAGGTCGTCTGAAAACGCGTAACCAGTTACTGAGAAACAAAAAAGCTACGTCAATCATTTATGTATTTGATGACACACATGCTCAGTATCAGCGTAGAATTAGAAATTCACAGCCATAATTCATTCAATGCTGATACATTATGTCCCTACCCGAATTGACCGACGCCGAGCTTGTCGAATCCCGCAAGCTGCTCCTGCGTTTCGCCCGCATCCAGTTGCCCGACCGCCCCGATTTGGCGGAAGACCTTGTGCAGGAAACCATGCTTTCAGCCTACCGCGCTGCCGAAGGTTTCAAAGGAGATGCACAAGTGGGCAGCTGGTTGTTTGCCATTCTGAAAAACAAAATTACCGACTGCCTGCGCCAGATCAAACGGCAGCGCGAAGTATTCGCCACGCCTGCGGAAGAAATGTTGGACGAAATCTTTGAAGAACGGTTTGCATCAGACGGGCATTGGACGGCGGACGGCCATCCGCAAACTTGGGCCTCGCCCGAAAAAACGTTGGATAACAAAGAGTTTCGTGAAATCCTGCAAACCTGCCTCTACCAAATGCCCGAAAACACCGCCCGCGTGTTTACCATGAAGGAAATCCTCGGCTTTTCGTCCGACGAAATCCGCGAGCAATGCGGCATCAGTATGTCCAACTACCACACCATCATGCACCGCGCCCGCGAAACCCTGCGCCAATGCCTGCAAATCAAATGGTTCGGCAATGCAGAACATGTCGGTTAAGCCCGTTAGGAAAACACGATGAACAAATGCCGCAAAACCGCCTACCTGCTCTCCAAAAAACAGGACGAAACCCGCCTGACCGTTCCCGAACGCGTTTTTCTGGGCAGCCACCTGCTGATATGCCCCCATTGCCGCGAATATAAAAAACAACTCGACCTTATTCAGAAAGCCATGAAAAAGATGTTTTGAGGCTGGCGGATAAGGTTAAAAAGGTCGTCTGAAACCTGATTGATGTAGGGTTTCAGACGACCTTTTTTGTATGAAAGAAAATAGGGATTGATTGGTTTGAGCATGAGTTGGGATGAAATGGCGCGCCCATAAAAAGCCGGCTTTTTAAGCCAGGATTTTGAAATTGGGCAGGATTCGGGCGGATTTAAAGGCATGGCAAACAAGGTTCAAACCGCCCAATAAGCTGGAGGCTATATAGGAATGATTGTGTGGGTGTCAACATTTTCCGCCTTTTTTCAGAACAAAACATGACTTATGCCAATATTTGTTACTACAACCCACTACATCGGCGGGAATATGAAAATGATGTGTGTTAGAATTTTTCCAGCTGTTTTATAAAACAGTACCTTAACTAAAAAATTTAAGAAGGATAGAACATGAACAAATTACTAATTGCTGCGATAATGATGGCCGCTTTGTCGGCTTGTTCCCAAGAAGCCAAACAGGAAACTAAGGAAGCGGCTTCTGCCGTAGCTTCCGAGGTTAAAGACGCTGCGGCTTCTGCTACCGATGCTGCTGCATCTTCCGCTCAAGCAGCGGCGAGCAAAGTAGAAGATACTGCCGCCAAAGCCGCATCAGAAGTAAAAGAAGCTCCTGCCTCTGAAGCCAAACCGGCAGAAAAAACAGAAGCTGCGCCTGCCGACGAGAAAAAAGATGCCTCGTCCGCCAAAGTGGACGGCAAAGCCGTTTTCGAAGCCAACTGTAAAATGTGCCACGGCGGTACCATCCCGGGCGCTCCGGTTGTCGGTAAAAATGATGATTGGGCTCCGCGCATCAAACAAGGCAAAGAAACCCTGCATAAGCATGCACTTGAAGGCTTCAACAGCATGCCGGCAAAAGGCGGCAATACCAACCTGAGCGACGACGAAGTCAAAGCGGCGGCTGACTATATGGCAAACCAATCCGGTGCCAAATTCTAAGCCGTACAAATCAAAACGCACCTTATTACAAGGTGCGTTTTTTC
The DNA here is from genome assembly GCA_937914605.1 of uncultured Neisseria sp. Taxonomy (GTDB): domain Bacteria; phylum Pseudomonadota; class Gammaproteobacteria; order Burkholderiales; family Neisseriaceae; genus Neisseria. Next base: position 58 of record CALDNV010000018.1, on the reverse strand, counting down.
ATGGTATAGTGGATTAACTTTAAACCGGTACGGCGTTGCCTCGCCTTAGCTCAAAGAG
>CALDNV010000017.1:0-11032 GCA_937914605.1 uncultured Neisseria sp. | reverse complement strand
GAACCGATTCACTTGGTGCTTCAGCACCTTAGAGAATCGTTCTCTTTGAGCTAAGACGAAGCAACGCCGTACTGGTTTAAAGTTAATCCACTATACAGTATCAAATCAATCCAACTTCAATATCGAAAGGTCGTCTGAAAACCCAAATCTCAGGTTTTCAGACGACCTTTTTACTTCCTATCCCGATTTAGCCTTCTTCAGGCAGCTTGGTGATTTTTATCCGCTCGATGCGTTGACCGTCTTTTTCAACGACTTGGAAACGCCAGCCGTGGAAATCGGCAAAATCGTCGACATCGGGAATGCTTTGAAGCTCTTCCATAATCAGTCCGGCAACAGTGTGGAAGTCGGCATCTTCTTCTTGCGGCGGGAGGTTGAGTTGTGGCGCGAGTTCGACGTATTCGAGCGAACCGTCCACAGTCAGGCTTTCATCAGCGTTTTCTTGAACGGCGGGTTCTTCTTGGCGTTCAAACTCTTCGGGGAATTCACCGGCGATGGTTTCCAGCAGGTCTTTCATGGTAACCATGCCCAAAACTGCGCCGAATTCATCAACCACCAAAGCATAATCCGCGCTGCTTTGGCGGAACAGTTCAATCGCACCCAATGCAGTCGTACTGTCCGGCAGGACAAGCGGCTGACGCAGGACGGCTTGGATATTGAGTTCGCCTGTTTCGAGCAGTTGGGCGAGCAGGTCTTTTTTGTTGATGTAGCCCAACGGTTCGTCCACGCCAGCCTTACCGACGACGAGCAAGCGGCTGTATGGGGTATTTTGCAGTTGGGCGTGTTGCTCTTCGCGGCTTTGAGAGATGTCCAAACGCTCAATGTCGCGGCGGGGAATCATCACGCCGAGGATGGGGCGTTCGGCAAGCGTAAGAACGCTGCGTATCATGGATTTTTCGTTTTCCTCGAAATGCCCGTCGTCCTCTGCTTCATCGCCTGCTTTGGCAAGCACACTTTCGCGTATGCCCATCATACCCAAGACGTTTTCGGCAGTACGTTTGCGCCACGAGCTGCTGATATAGTCGTTTTTGCGGCTGTTGCGTTGCGAAACTTGGTTAAACACTTCAATCAGGATGGAGAAGCCGATAGCGGCGTAGAGGTAGCCTTTCGGGATGTGGAAATGGAAGGCTTCAGCAATGAGGCTGAAACCGATCATCAACAGGAAACCCAAACAGAGCATGACGACGGTAGGATGTCTGTCCACAAACTCGGTCAGCGGTTTACTGGCAGAAATCATAACGGTCATGGCAACAGCAACCGCGCCCATGGCGACGACGATGTGATCGACCATGGCAACGGCCGTGACAACCGAATCGATGGAAAATACTGCGTCAAGAATCAGGATTTGGGCAACCACGCTCCAAAACCGCGCGTGTTTCTTCTGGCTGTCGGCAACGGCAAACTGGTTATGCCCTTCGAGGCGTTCGTGCAGCTCGGTGGTGGCTTTGTAGAGCAGGAAGATGCCGCCCGCGAGCATAATCATGTCTTTGCCGGAAACGTCCAACCCACCAATGTGGAACAGCGGGCGCGTCAGGGTCATGATGTGTGCCATGAAGCCGAGCATGATGATGCGGATAACGACCGCAAGCCCCAGACCGGTAATACGCGCGCGGTCGCGTTGGGCGGGTTTGACTTTGTTCGCCAAAATAGCGACGAAAACGAGGTTGTCTATCCCCAAGACGACTTCGAGTACCAGAAGCGTGGCAAAGCCTATCCAAGTATGCGGCTCTGCCAACCAACTGAAATCCATGATTTTTGTATTCCTTTGTGTTCAAACGCGAAAAGGCAGCCTGAAACGCTCAAGCTGCCTGATTCATATCGATACGCGCGAAAAACGGCGGGCGGTCATGCTGCTCTGCTCTGGGTCTTTCATGTGTGCGTAAGTCTCAAGTAAAAATAATGTAAATAGTTTAGCAGTTTGGAAGGCGGATGGCAAAAGGTCGTCTGAAAACTGGAATTTGCGTTTTCAGACGACCCGCCAAACCGCTTCAATAACCTGCTCTTTGGTTTTGGTCTCCGCGGCTTTATTCGTCATAAAACCGTCTATCGGCGCATAACCCACGAAATTGGCGTTTTCATCCATGATGACTACCCAATCTTTCGTGCGCCCGCTGGTCAGGGGCAGGAAGAACAAAGGTTTGCCGGATGCAGATACTTTGGCTGATTTGATGATGTCCGCTTCAGACATATTGCGGGCGGCAGCCAATTCGGACAACGGCTTCATCACGCGGCGGATTTTTTCGCGCTCGGCAGGGCCGTCTGGCAGCCACCAATTCGGACGCATACTCGGTTCGATACCCGTCAGCGACAAACTCAGGCTTTCATTGCCTTCATCGACATTGGCAGCCTCGCGTACGCCTACGCGCTCTATACCGAACCAAGGCAGGGTTTTGAAACCATCTTTGGCTTTTGCCAAATCCGCCTTATCAATTTCGGCGGCAGTCACAATATTGATACGGTCGCGCTCAAAAGCTGCAGCAACAGGACGGGCAAGGGATACGCTGTACAACCCGTAAATCAAAGCGGCAAGCTGGATCGCGCCGATTAAGGAAAAATCGACCACGCGCTCGCGTATTTTTTTCTTGGGGCTGGCAAGAATCAGGGTCAACAGCGGACCGCACACGATATCCACCGATACGACCAACTTATACAAATCCAAACCGCCGGTCAGTTCGGCATAGGGAAAGGGATACCAGACTTCAAAAACAAGCAACGCCGCCAAGCCCGCCAAAACCAGACTGACAAGCAGATGCAGCGAGGCGCTTTTCACGGCGAAACGCCATCGCGAAACATGTTGAGTATTTTCCATAATGTTTGTCCGTAACGTAATTATTTGAAATATGATTTTTTGAAGACGTCATTATATCGGAATATAAAAGTTTTGCGGAAAACCAAATAAACATTTTTTTACATATCCCATGTTAAAATCCGCATTCCTCAAATATTTCAATATGATGTTATGCACGCTTCCGATATTGACACAGACGATACGGCTCACGAATACCACGCTGACAATCCCGATTTTCCTGCCAAAACCGTTGTGGCGACGCTGTTTATCGGCGCGTTTTTCGGCTATCTCAACGACACGCTTTTAAATGTTGCGCTCACGCCGATTATGAAGGATTTCGGTGTCGATAAGACCACCGTCCAATGGCTGACGACGGGCTTTTTGCTGGTGATGGGCGCGTTCACGCCGATTACGGCAGGCGTGATTCAATGGTTTGAAACGCGCAAGATGGTGTTGTTTACGCAGGCGACGTTTCTGGCGGGTTCGCTGATTTGCGCGTTTGCACCGACTTTCGGGATTCTGGTCGCGGGGCGGATGGTGCAGGCGGTGTCCGCCGCGTTTTTCGTGCCGCTTCTGTTTAACGGCATTTTGTCGATTTACCCGCCAAACAAACGCGGGACGGCGATGGGCGTGATTACCATGATGTTTACCGCCGCGCCCGCAATAGGGCCGACGCTGTCGGGCATCATCATCGACCACACACATTGGCGCGTGCTGTTCGGCTTTACTGCGCCGTTTATGCTGGCGGCGATGGTGTTGGTGGGCAAATATCTGACAGTCAATTTAAGCACCATCAGCCGTCCGAAGATTGATATTTTGTCTGCCGTACTGTCGATTGTTGGATTCGGCGGGCTGGTGTATGCGAGCAGTAATTTCGCCAGTCTGCCGCTGGCGGAATTTATCCTGCTGTTTGCCGCCTCCGTCGCGCTGGTGGGCTGGTTCGCATACCGCCAGTCCCGCCTGGCGACGCCGCTGCTGAACCTTCGGGCGTTTGAGTATAAGCAGTTCCGCCACTGCGTCGTGATTCTGGCGGGCGCGGTGTTCCTGTTTTTAGGTTTGGAACTGATGATGCCGATGTACACGCAGCAGGTGCTGATGCTGACAGGCACGGCGACGGGGCTGATTCTGATGCCCGCGAGTATCGCCCAAGCGGTTGCCGCGCCTTTGTTCGGCAAATTACTGGACAAGAAGGGCGGACGGTTTGTCGTGTTGCCCGCCACGGTGATGCTGACGGTGTCGCTGGCGGTGTTGTGGCTGTTTTTGCGGATTGACACGCAAGTCATGATGCTGACCGCCATGTTCACGCTGATGGCGGTGTCCGTGTCCGCCTGCGTAACGGGCGAAACCCACGGCCTGAACGCGCTGCCGAAAAAACTCAACCCCCACGGCGCGGCGATTCTGACCACCATCAACCCGATTGCCGGCGCGATCGGCGCGGCATTTTTCGTCGGCGCAACCAATATCGGCGAGAAACTGTCCTCCGCCGCCTCGCCGCAACAAGCCATGCTCGACGGCATCCATCTGGCGATGGGCAGCGCGCTGATGTTGGGCGCGGTAATGGTGTTTTTCGCCATGCGCCTGAAACGTCACGAACCGGACCAACAAGTTTGAACATAAGGTACTAAACGGGCATTTGAAAGAAGCCGCAAACAGCGCAAAGAGGTCATCTGAAAAAATGCAAAAAACGTCAGGACGACAGGTTATCTCTTATTTTCTATACCGAAACCGCCCCAGTTTGCTATAATGCCCAGTTTCATCAAACCGCAATACCACACTTTAAAGGACAAAAAATGGGTTTTCTGCAAGGTAAAAAAATCCTGATCACCGGCATGATTTCCGAGCGTTCCATCGCTTACGGCATTGCCAAAGCCTGCCGCGAACAAGGCGCGGATTTGGCATTCACCTACGTTGTTGACAAACTGGAAGAGCGCGTCCGCAAAATGGCCGCTGAATTGGGTTCCGAACTCGTGTTCCGCTGCGATGTCGCCAGCGACGAAGAAATCAACCAAGTTTTCGCCGATTTGGGCAAACATTGGGACGGCTTGGACGGCCTCGTCCACTCTATCGGCTTCGCACCAAAAGAAGCCTTGAGCGGCGACTTCCTCGACAGCATCAGCCGCGAAGCGTTTAACACCGCACACGAAATTTCCGCATACAGCCTGCCCGCATTGGCAAAAGCCGCCCGTCCGATGATGCGCGGCAGAAACTCCGCCATCGTTGCCCTGAGCTACTTGGGCGCGGTTCGTGCGATTCCGAACTACAACGTCATGGGCATGGCAAAAGCCAGCCTCGAAGCCGGCATCCGCTTTACCGCCGCCTGCTTGGGTAAAGAAGGCATCCGCTGCAACGGCATTTCCGCCGGTCCGATCAAAACCCTCGCTGCCTCCGGCATTGCCGATCTCAGCAAACTCTTGGGACACGTCGCTTCCCATAACCCGCTCGGCCGCAACGTAACCATCGATGAAGTCGGCAACACCGCCGCCTTCCTGCTCTCCGAACTCTCTTCAGGCATTACCGGCGAAATCACTTACGTTGACGGCGGTTACAGCATCAACGCCCTGAACGACGAAGAGGCGTAATGATTTGTAATATTTTGTAGAAAAGACAACTTATTACACAAAAAACCGTCTGAATAAGTGGTGTAAAAAAGGTACACCGGCTATTTCAGGCGGTTCTTTTTTCGTATAAAAGGCGGCATATTTCGGGAATTTTGTCATAAAAACAAATTTTAACTTTTCTGAATTTTATTTAACGAATAAAACGATACCATGCCTGCCGGTTTGGAAAAGCCCGTCCGTCACTTCGGACGCACTTTTTTTAAAAATTTCACTTTATTATCCACAAACATACAGGAGGACATTTATGTCTATTGCTTCAGAATTCAAACAGTTTATTATGCGCGGCAACGTTATCGACTTGGCAGTCGGTATGGTCGTCGGTACTGCGTTTAGCGGCCTCGTTAAATCTTTGGTTGACGACGTAATTATGCCCCCTATCGGTCTGTTGATCGGCGGCGTTGACTTCTCCAACCTGTTCATCACCCTGAAAAACGGTGCGCAAGCGCCCGCAGAAGGCTATGCCAACTTGGCGGCAGCCCAGGCAGCCGGTGCCGTCACCCTGAATCTTGGCCTGTTCATCAACTCCGTTATCAGCTTCCTGATCATCGCTGCTGCGATTTTCTCCGTTATCAAAGCATTGAACTCCATGAAAAAAGCCGAAGCGCCTGTTGAAGAAGCACCTGCAGAGCCTAGCGAAGAAGTATTGCTGTTGCGCGAAATCCGCGACTCTCTGAACAAAAAATAATCTTTTGAAGATTTGAAATAAAAGGTCGTCTGAAAATTTTCAGACGACCTTTTTGTTTTGCGTATCTCTCCGATATCAATGACTTACGGTTTGCGGTATCGGATTGCGTGGGATAACCATTCTTCAATCTCTATCCACATGGCTCCTCCCATTTACAGCAAACCTGGCTGACCCAATGCAGGGTCGGTCGCGCGGGCGGCTTGTGCGTCTTCAACGGTCAACCCCAAGGCTTTCGCCACGCCTTCGCCGTAGGCGGGGGCGCAACGGTGGCAGTTGCGGATGTGGCGGTATTTGATGAAGTCGGGGGCGTCGCCCATGGCTGCGGCGGTGTTGTCGAACAAAGCCTGTTTCTGCGCGTCGTTCATCAGGTTGAACAAGGCGCGCGGTTGGCTGAAGTAGTCGTCATCGTCTTGGCGGTAGTCCCAGTGCGCCGCGTCGCCGTTGATTTTCAAAGGCGGTTCGGCGAAGTCGGGCTGTTGCTGCCATTGGCCGAAGCTGTTGGGTTCGTAGTGCGGCAGGCTGCCGTAGTTGCCGTCGGCACGGCCTTGCCCGTCGCGCTGGTTGCTGTGGACGGGGCAACGCGGGCGGTTGACGGGGATTTGGCGGAAGTTTACGCCCAGGCGGTAACGTTGCGCGTCGGCGTAATTGAACAAACGGGCTTGCAGCATTTTGTCGGGGCTGGCGCCGATGCCGGGCACAAGATTGCTCGGGGCGAAGGCGGATTGTTCCACATCGGCGAAGAAGTTTTCGGGATTGCGGTTCAACTCGAATTCGCCCACTTCGATCAACGGATAGTCTTTTTTCGGCCAAACTTTGGTCAGGTCGAAAGGATGATACGGCACTTTTTCCGCATCGGCTTCAGGCATGACTTGGATGTACATCGTCCATTTCGGAAACTCGCCGCGCTCGATGGCTTCGTACAGGTCGCGCTGGTGGCTTTCGCGGTCGTCGGCGATGATTTTTGCGGCTTCTTCGTTGGTCAGATTTTTAATGCCTTGCTGGCTGCGAAAATGGAATTTCACCCAAAAACGTTCGCCCGCTTCGTTCCAGAAGCTGTAAGTATGCGAACCGAAGCCGTGCATATGGCGGTAGCTGGCGGGGATACCGCGGTCGCTCATGACGATGGTGACTTGGTGCAGGGCTTCGGGCAGCAGCGTCCAGAAGTCCCAGTTGTTCGTAGCGGAGCGCATATTGGTGCGCGGGTCGCGTTTGACCGCCTTGTTCAGGTCGGGGAATTTGCGCGGGTCGCGCAGGAAGAACACGGGCGTGTTGTTGCCGACCATGTCCCAGTTGCCTTCTTCGGTATAGAACTTCAACGCAAAGCCGCGGATGTCGCGTTCCGCATCGGCTGCGCCACGCTCGCCTGCCACGGTGGTGAAACGGGCGAACATCTCGGTTTGCTTGCCGACTTCGCTGAAGATTTTGGCGCGGGTGTATTTTGTGATGTCGTGTGTTACGGTAAACGTACCGAACGCGCCCGAACCTTTGGCGTGCATACGGCGTTCGGGGATGACTTCGCGCACGAAGTCGGCGAGTTTTTCATTCAGCCACAAATCCTGCGCCAGCAACGGGCCGCGCGGACCGGCGGTCAGGCTGTTTTGATTGTCGGCAACGGGGGCGCCGTTGTTCATGGTCAGGTGGGTAACAGGGCATTTGGAGACGGTCATGGTGATTTCCTTTGTGAAATGGTCAGTGGTTTATAAAACAATTTGCCGAAAGGCATATTCGTAGCCGGTTTCTTGGCATTCATAAATTTCTTGTATCGACATTTATTTTTCCTTTTGTTTAAGCTATGAATAGGACTATACAGAAAGGTTTTGACTATTGGAACTATGACTTCAATTTAATATTGTTATTATTAATTGGGATTTTATTTTTGTTAGATTTTTATTATCGAATAAATTAAACAAAAAGGTCGTCTGAAACTGTTTTCAGACGACCTTTTTGTATCTCCGTTCGCATTAAAGCTTGCGCATCATCATCATGAAATATGCGCCGCCTATGAGCGTGGCCATCATTCCGGCTGGGACTTCGTAAGGGAACATTACCTGCCTGCCCAGCCAGTCGGCCGTCATCATAACCGATGCGCCGATGAGTGCGGCGGCGGCAAGTTGCTGTTTGGGCAGGCGTGCGCCGAGCATACGGGCCAGATGCGGCGCAAGCAGTCCGACGAAGCTCAAGGGGCCGATAAGCAGGGTGGATAAGGCGGTTAACGCTGCGCTTGAGACGATCAGCACCAGCCGTGCGAGGGGGACGTTGATGCCGACGGAGCGGGCGATTGTCGCGTTCAGGCTGAGCAGTCCGAGCCAGCGTTGCAGCGGGAGGATGAGGAGGAGCGAGGCGGCGGCGAGGAGGCCGACGGTAAGGGCGGATTCGGGCGTTGCCTGATAGGTCGAACCTGACATCCACAATAAAAGCAGTTGTACGCGGAAATCGCCGCTTGCCGTCCAAATGCGGATGGCGGCATCGGCGAGTGCGGCCAGCGCCATGCCGGTAAGCAGGATTTTTTCGGGGGTAAATCCGTTTTTGCGGTTGAACAGCATCAACAGCCCCAAGGATACGAGAGCGGAAGCGATGCCTGTCAACCAAAACCAGCCGCTGCCCGAGGTAATGCCGAACAGCATCACTACCGCCATCGCGCCGAATGCCGTTCCGGAGCTGATGCCCAAGAGTTCGGGTCCCGCCATCGGGTTTTGCGTCAGCCTTTGCAGTATGACGCCGGTCAACGCGAGCATGGTGCCGGTGGCGGCGGCGAGCAGCACGCGCGGGTAGCGGAATACGAAATATTCCGGGTCTATGGTCAGGCGCAGAGTTTCGTCATAGCGTCCGACCGTAAACGCCAATACCGATACGGCGACGGCGATAAGCGGCAGAAAGCGCAAGAGGCGCGGGACGTGCGGCGCGGCGGTTGAAATATCGGAGGTCGTCTGAAACGAAGGACGCGGAGGTGCTTTCGCCGTCAGCCACAACAAAAGCGGCGCGCCGACGAGGGCAGTTACAGCGCCGGCGGGCAGATCGGTGCCGCGGTAGTGTTTCAGCAGCATCAGGCCGTTGTCCGTCAGCATCAAAAGCAGTGCGCCGACGATGAAGGAACAAATCAGGCGCATGGACAGCGTGCGTACGCCCATTTGCCGCACCAGCGTCGCCGCCGCCAATCCGACAAAGCCCATCATGCCGACAAAGCCGACCACGCCCGCACTCAAAAATGCAGCAACCGCCAAAGACAGCAGGCGGATTTTCTTCACCGGTATGCCTGCCGATTCCGCCTGCGTGTCGCCCAGGCTCATGATGTTTAACGGTTTGATTAAAAAGGCGGTAAGTATGGCGGCAACGGCAATCCGCCACAAAAGCCCCAACGTATCGCGCCAACTGTCCTGCACCAGGGAGCCGCTGCCCCACTGCATCACGCCGCGCGTCTCTTCGCTGAAAAACAGCATCACGATACCGGTGAGGGAACCCAGATACAGGCTGACCACCAAACCCGCCAGCACGACGCTGAGCGGTTGCAGGGCGCGCCGTGCCGACAGCCGCAATACCGCGCCCAAAGCCGCCGCTGCGCCGGCAAACGCCACGGCGGACGTGCCGTAGGCAAGGAAGGAAGGGGCGAACACGGTCGCCGCCACCAAAGCCGCCTGCGCGCCGCTGCTGACTGCCAGCGTACTGTCGGATGCGAGCGGATTGCGCATCAACTGCTGCATCAGCATGGTCGCCGTCGCCGTACTGCCGCCCGCGAGCAGCGCCATCGCCATGCGGGGCAGGGTGTTGTTCTGCACCATCAGCGCATCCAAAGGCAGGCTGTCGGGACGGTCAAACAGCCGCAGCCACGGCAGCGTCCATTCCAGCTTCAATATCCAAAACGCCGTCAGCGCGCACGATATTGCCAACGCGGCGGCAAGGATAGGCAGGGGTCGTCTGAAAATCTTTACCATGCGGCTTCCTTTTGTGCGGACGGGTTTTCAGACGACATCGAACGCATCAGTTGCAAAGTGAAACGCTGCATGGACGGCAGCGCGCCGTAGCTCCACGACGGCTCGAAGATACGGCGGTTTGCAGAGCGGCTGAACGGCAGGCGTTGCCAAAGCGCGCTTTTTTCGAGCGTTGCATGTGTATTTTGAGGATGCGGTTTGACGATGATCAGCAGCGTGTCCGGCGGCAGCTTTGCTAAATCTAAAAGCGTGATGTTTTCGAAACCCCATTCGTTGCTTTTGCCCGTCCAGGCATTGTTCAGTCCCAATTTGTCGAACACGGCCTGAAACAGCGAAGTCTTGCCGTAAATCCGCAAATGCCGCCCGTCGGCAAACTGCACCACCGCAAACGGGCGGCCGCGATATGCCGAAAGCGCGGGTTTGGCGCGGGCAAACAGGTTTTCCGTACCGGCAATCAGCTTTTCGGCAGCGGCAGGGTCGCCGATGATTTTACCCAGCCTGCGCGTGGCTTCGACCGTGTGGGCATATTCGATGCCTTTTGCCGTACCGAAATCCACTTCGCGTACCGGGGCGATTTTTTCAAACTGGGACTTGGCGGCGGCATACCAGGAAGATTGCACGAAAAAATCAGGCTTTATCTGATACAGCCGCTCCAAATTCGGCTGGAAGCGCAGCCCTGCTTCCTTGACGGCAGCGGGCAGCGGCGGATGGTTCACCCAGGTATCGTACACGCGGCGGTCGGCGACGCTGACGGGCGGATGTCCCATCGCCGTCAGTGTTTCGGCGACCGTCCAGTCCGAAGTCGCCACGCGCGGTGCGGCGGGTGCAGGCAGGGAAAACAGGAGGGCGGCGGTAAAAAACAGCCGTGCGGCAAGGCGGGGAATGTCGTCTGAAAAGCGGTGTGACATCAGCTTGGAAGGTCTTTCGGTTTTTGAATAAAGGGTCGTCTGAAACATATCGGATACAGGTATTCCACAATGGTCTGCAATGTCATCCGGTTTGGATTCGGGCGGCGGAT
>CALDNV010000016.1:0-2642 GCA_937914605.1 uncultured Neisseria sp. | reverse complement strand
GATTATATCGTTGCCAAAGCCTCCATTGCCGCGCTGGACAAACATGGTGTACTCGCCATGCACGCGGTTGAAGAAACGGGACGCGGTGTATTTGAAGATAAGGCGACCAAAAACCTGTTTGCCTGCGAAAACGTCGTGCGCCGCCTGCGCGATTTGAAAACCGTGGGCGTCATCAGTGAAGACGATGTAACCGGCATTACCGAAATCGCCGATCCGGTCGGGGTCGTCTGCGGTATCGTGCCGACCACCAATCCGACTTCCACCACCATTTTCAAATCCCTGATTGCGCTGAAAACCCGCAATCCGATTATTTTCTCGTTCCACCCTTCCGCCCAGCAGTGTTCCGCCCACGCCGCCCAAATCGTGCGCGATGCCGCGATTGCCGCCGGCGCGCCGGAAAACTGCATCCAGTGGATTGAAAAACCGTCTATGGAAGGCACTTCCGCGCTGATGAAGCATCCGGGCGTGGCGACGATTTTGGCGACCGGCGGCAATGCGATGGTGGAAGCCGCTTATTCCTGCGGCAAACCCGCGCTCGGCGTCGGGGCGGGCAACGTGCCTGCCTATGTCGAAAAAACGGCAAACATCCAACAGGCGGCACACGACATCGTGATGTCCAAAGCGTTCGACAACGGCATGATTTGCGCCAGCGAACAAGCCGTCATCGCCGACAAAGAGATTTATAAAGAGCTAGTTGAAGAGTTCAAATCCTACGGCGTGTACTTCGCCAACAAAAAAGAAAAAGCCATGCTCGAAGATTTCATCTTCGGCGTTACGGCAAACTGCGCCAACTGCGGCGGCGCGAAGCTCAATTCCGCTGTTGTGGGCAAACCGGCGGCGTGGATTGCCGAGCAGGCAGGGTTTAAAGTGCCTGAAAAAACCAACATCATCATCGCCGAATGCCGCGAAGTCGGCCCCAACGAGCCGCTGACCCGCGAGAAACTCTCGCCCGTACTGGCGATGCTCAAAGCAGATTCCACCGAACAAGGTTTGCAGTTTGCCGAACAAATGGTCGCCTTCGACGGCTTGGGACACTCCGCCGCCATCCATACCGCCGACCATGAATTGGCAAAAACCTTCGGCACCCGCGTCAAAGCCCTGCGCGTGATTTGGAACTCGCCCTCCACCTTCGGCGGCATCGGCGACGTTTACAACGCCTTCCTGCCGTCCCTGACCTTGGGCTGCGGCTCTTACGGCAAAAACTCCGTCGGCGGCAACGTCAGCGCAGTCAACCTGTTAAACATCAAAAAAGTAGGCCGTCGGAGAAACAACATGCAATGGTTCAAAGTACCCGCCAAAATCTATTTCGAGCGCGATTCCATCCAATATCTGCAAGACATGAAAGACTGCGAAAAAGTCATGATTGTGACCGACCGTTCGATGGTCGATTTGGGCTTCGTCGATAAAGTGACCCACCAGCTCCACCAACGCAAAAACAAAGTAACCATCCAGCTTTTCACCGACGTCGAGGCCGATCCGAGCGTCCAAACCGTCTATAAAGGCACGGATTTGATGCGCAGCTTCCAGCCTGATACCATCATCGCGCTGGGCGGCGGCTCGCCGATGGACGCGGCAAAAGCCATGTGGCTCTTCTACGAACAGCCTCAAGTCGATTTTGAAGACCTCGTCCAAAAATTCATGGACATCCGCAAACGCGCCTTCCGCTTCCCCGAATTGGGTCGCAAAGCCAAATTCATCGGCATCCCCACCACATCGGGCACCGGCTCCGAAGTTACGCCGTTTACCGTCATCAGCGACGGCGACAAAAAATACCCCATCGCTGACTACTCGCTGACCCCGACCATCGCCATCGTCGATCCCGCATTTACCATGACCGTTCCCGCCGGCGTAACCGCCGACACCGGTTTGGACGTACTGACCCACGCCGTAGAAGCATACGTTTCCGTGCTCGCCAACGACTTTACCGACGGCCTCGCCCTGCAAGCCATCAAGCTCGTGTTCCAATACCTCGAACGTTCCTACAAACACGGCGCGTCCGACCCCGAAGCGCGCGAACACATGCACAACGCCTCCACCATCGCAGGCATGGCGTTCTCCAACGCATTCCTCGGCATCAACCACTCGATGGCACACAAAATCGGCGGCAAATACCACGTTCCGCACGGCCGCGCCAACGCCATCCTGCTGCCGCACGTCATCCGCTACAACGGCACACGCCCGCAGAAAACCGCCACCTGGCCGAAGTACAACTACTACAAAGCCGACCTGAAATATCAGGAAATCGCCCGTACCTTAGGCTTACCGTGCGCCACCCCTGCTGAAGGCGTAGAATCCTTCGCCCGCGCCTGTCATGAACTGGCAGTCAACGTCGGCATCAAAATGTCGTTCAAAGAGCAGGGCATCGACGAAAAAACCTTCATCGACGGCCGAAAAGAACTGGCAATGCTGTCCTTTGAAGACCAATGTACCCCCGCCAACCCGCGTCTGGCATTGGTCGCCGACATGGAAGAAATCCTGACCAAAGCCTATTACGGCGAATAAGGTTCGCGTAAACCATAAAGCGCAAGAAAAGGTCGTCTGAAAACCACATTTCGGTTTTTCAGACGACCTCTGTTTTTTATATTGTGCCCCACTTATAGTGGATTAAATTTAAATCAGGACAAGGCGACGAAGCCGCAGAC
>CALDNV010000015.1:0-2980 GCA_937914605.1 uncultured Neisseria sp. | reverse complement strand
ATACTGCATCGCCTGATTTGCTTGATAGGGTTACAAATACCGCTTCAACATATACTGAAGTAATATTAATTTTAGGTTAAATTACGCAAATATATTAATACTAATTTTTATTAATTATTTGTATTTCCGATATTATATTTAGTCACTAACGGTATAGTCATTACTAAAAATAATACAATTCAAAATCTTACCGCCCAGCTTGATTATAATATTTGCATAAACATTTCCCAACACTCCATTATCGTCGGGCAATGCTGCATTTGCACATGCAAAACTTTTACGTCCAAAACCAATCTTAGGGAAAGATTTATTTTCGACACCGACAAAACGGATTCCGACCCTGCTGTTTTTATGACTGCCGGCCGGGGTTCTGCTGCGGCATTTTGCACTGTGCGGCACGCCCTTTTCCATCACATGAGACTTGTCATGAAAAATATTACCATTCAGAAATTTGCAGATAAAACCGCCAAAATCGGCATCGTCGGCCTGGGCTATGTCGGCCTGCCGCTGATGCTCCGTTATGTGGACATCGGTTATCAGGTTTTGGGCTTCGACATCGACAAAACCAAAGTCGACAAACTCAACAAAGGCGAGACCTACATCGAGCATATTCCTGCCGAGAAAATCGCCGCCGCTTCAAACAGCCTGTTTGAAGCCACCACCGACTTCTCCCGCATCGGCGAAGTGGAAGCCGTGATTTTGTGCGTACCGACTCCGTTGAACAAATACCGCGAGCCGGACATGAGCTTCGTTATCGACACCACCGATGCGGTGAAACCTTACCTGCGCGCCGGTCAAGTGCTGTCTTTGGAATCCACCACCTACCCCGGTACGACCGAAGAAGAATTGCTGCCGCGTGTTGAAGAAGGCGGCTTGAAAGTCGGTAAAGACGTGTTCTTGGTGTACTCTCCGGAACGCGAAGACCCGGGCAACCCGAATTTTGAAACCCGTACCATCCCGAAAGTCATCGGCGGTCATACCCCTGCTTGTTTGGAAGTCGGTATCGCGCTGTATCAGCCTGCCATCGACAAAGTCGTACCGGTAAGCTCTACCAAAGCCGCCGAGCTGACCAAGCTTCTGGAAAACATCCACCGCGCCGTGAACATCGGCTTGGTGAACGAGATGAAAATCGTCGCCGACAAAATGGATGTCGATATTCACGAAGTCATCGCCGCCGCGGCAACCAAACCGTTCGGCTTCGTCGCCTACTATCCCGGTCCGGGCTTGGGTGGTCACTGTATCCCCATCGACCCGTTCTACCTGACTTGGAAAGCGCGCGAATACGGCGTGAACACCCGCTTCATCGAGTTGGCAGGCGAAGTGAACTCCCACATGCCCGACTACGTCATCAGCAAAGTGGGTCTGGCTTTGAACGAACACAACCGTTCCATCAAAGACAGCAAAATCTTGGTTTTGGGTATCGCCTACAAGAAAAATGTGGACGACATGCGCGAAAGCCCGTCTGTGGAAGTGATGGACCGCCTGCACAAATTGGGTGCAAACATTTCCTACTCTGACCCGCACGTGCTTGAGTTCCCGTACATCCCCGGCCACCACTACTTCGACCTGAAGAGCGAGCCGCTGACGCCGGAAACCGTAGCGAAATACGACTGCGTAGTCCTGACCACCGACCACGATAAGTTTGACTACGACATGATTGCCGAACACGCCAAACTGATTGTCGATACGCGCGGCAAGTTTCCTGCGAAAAACCCGAAAGTCGTGAAAGCGTAATACCTTTGACGATTGAGGCAGACTGCCTGCCGACGGGTTTCGGCAGGCAGTCGGCTTTCTTAGACCGTTTGTTTTCAGACGACCTAAGAAAGCCCTTATTTATATGATGCTGCTGCGTTTTCAGGTCGTCTGAAAATCTTGGCGGCAGCCAATCCCTCCTATTTATGAATATAAGAAAAATACTCGGCTATGCTTTGGGTCCGATAGGCAGTGCGGCTTTCGGCATCCTCTCGCTTCCGCTGATTTCATGGTACTACCCTGCGGAAGACATCGGCCGTATCGTCTTACTGCAAACCATATCCGCTCTGACCATCCTGATTTTGGGGCTGGGCTTGGATCAGGCGTATATCCGCGAATACTACGCCAGCGAAGACAAAGCCGCGCTGTTCAAATCCTTCAGCCTGTCCCCGTTTGTTTTGAGCATTGTCGGGGTATTGCTGATACTTTTGTGGAATCCCTCTTGGCCTTCCGAAATTATTTTTGATTTGAACAACACCAAGCTGGGTATTCTGTTTTTAGTTTTTTTACTGACCACCCTGTTTATCCGCTTTTTCTCGCTCATCCTACGGATGCAGGAAAAGGCAATTGCTTTCTCACTCAACCAGCTGACACCGAAATTCCTGATTTTGGTTTTAGTTTTGCTCTTCATCCTAATCGGTTTGCCAACCCATACCACCAGCCTGGTCTTTGCCTATACCGCCGCCCAAATACTGACCGTCGCTGTATTGATCTACCAAACCCGAACGGATTTGGCCGCCGCCATCCGTTCGCCTTGGTCGGCAAAGCTGCACAAAATGGGTCTGCAATACGGACTGCCTTTGGCATTCGGCAATCTCGCCTACTGGGGGCTGACGTCTATCGACCGTTTTGTTTTGAAAGAAATGGCAAGTTTGGAGCAACTGGGGATTTACTCAATGGCGGTCAGCTTCGGCGCTGTCGCCCTGATTTTCCAAAGCGTATTCTCAACCATATGGGCGCCATTGGTGTTCAAATGGGTTGAAGACAACACCAACCTCGACAAAATCGGCGGCATTACCCTGTCGATGACTGCGCTCATCAGCGCGATGGTTTGCTTTATCGGTATTTTTTCGCCGGTGGTCACTTGGATCCTTCCCGGGAAATATGCATCGGTACAGTTTATTTTACTGTCGTGCATGATGTTTCCTTTGTTTTATACGCTGACGGAAGTGACCGGCATCGGTTTGAACGTCGTCAAAAAAACCTGGCTGATTACTGCAGTCAATAT
>CALDNV010000014.1:0-10421 GCA_937914605.1 uncultured Neisseria sp. | reverse complement strand
CTGTTCCAACCACTGGTACCCTAGTGTTGCACTTGAAATCCGAATCCAAGGACCTTCCTTTTGATTTCTGATTTCTTTCCATTTACATCCATATTTGAAAACTATCGATGCAATTAAATAATTATATAAATCTAATCAATTTCTTGGACGTTTATAACTATTGGTTTTATCAAAATAATTATCAGGTCTTTCAACTTTGGGATTTGTTTCCCTACTATGCCCTCCATCTTTTGACAAATCGCAAATAAAAAGGAAACCAATATGGCACGCTTAACCGTACACACCGTCGAAACCGCTCCCGAAGCAGCAAAACCCCGCGTCGAAGCCGCGCTGAAAAACAACGGCTTCATCCCCAACCTCATCGGCGTATTGGCAAACGCGCCCGAAGCGTTGGCGTTTTATCAAGAAGTCGGCAAACTGAACGCCGCCAACAGCCTGACTCCCGGCGAAGTCGAAGTCATCCAAATCATCGCCGCCCGCACCAACGAATGCGGTTTCTGCGTGGCAGGCCACACCAAGCTGGCAACTCTGAAAAAGCTCCTGTCCGAACAATCCATCAAAGCCGCGCGCGCGTTGGCGGCAGGCGAATTTGACGATGCCAAACTGGGCGCGCTCGCCGCGTTTACCCAAGCCGTGATGGCGAAAAAAGGCGCGGTATCCGATGCCGAACTCAAAGCCTTCTTCGACGCCGGCTACAACCAGCAGCAGGCTGTCGAAGTCGTGATGGGCGTTGCCTTGGCGACTTTGTGCAACTACGTCAACAACGTCGCGCAAACAGAAATCAACCCTGAATTGCAGGCGTTCGCCTGATTCCGATCCAAGGTCGTCTGAAAAGCGGCGGCAAAACTATTTGCCCGTTTTCAGACGACCTTTTTCAAAAACGCCGTCCCTGTAACGGACTGCTTCCCCTTTCCAACGGAACGCTCCCGCGCCGTCCGCACACATTTTCAAGGATAAGACCATGAACCGTGAAACCTTATTGTCTCAAGTTGCCGAACTCGTCAAAGCCAAACTCAAACCCTTAGTGGACGAAATCGACCGCAATGGCTTGTATCCCGAAGATTTTATGCGCGAACTCGGCGCTATCGGCGGATTCGGCGCAGTCGGTACGGAAGTGGAAGGCGGCAACGGCTTGGGTTTGGCGACGCAAATCGCCGTCTTGCGCGAAGTCGGCAAAGAATGCGGCGCGACCTCGTTCAGCGCATGGTGTCAGGCGGCTTGCGCGTGGTATCTGCACCAAACGCCCAACCAAGCCGTCAAAGACAAATACCTCGCCGACATCCTGCAAGGCAAAGTCTTGGCGGGTACGGGCATGTCCAATACCGTCAAACACCTCGCTGGCATTGAAAAACACAACCTTCAAGCCGAGCGCGTGGACGGCGGCTACAAAGTCAACGGCGCGCTGCCGTGGGTATCCAACATCGGCGAAGACCACATCTGGGCGAATACTGCCCAAATCGGCGACGGCTACGTCATGTTCATTACCGGCGGACAATGGGAAGGCGTGACCCTGCAAGCCTGCCCCGAATTTTGCGCCCTCGAAGGCACGCGCACGTTCAGCCTGAACTTCAAAGACGTATTCATCCCTGACGAAGATGTGATCGCCGCGCCCGAACAGTTCTCCGACTACATCTCCTCCATCAAGTCCGGCTTCATCCTGCTGCAAATCGGCATCGGCGCGGGTGTGATCGACGGCAGCCTCGGCATCATCCGCATCGCCAACGTCGTCAACGCCGAGGTCAACAGCTATCTCGACGACAGTTACGACAGCCTCAAAGCCGCCTTGGACGAAGCATGGCAAACCACCGAACGGCTGGCAGACTTGGCTTGGAACAACACGCCCGACAACCTCGCCACGCTGAAACTGCGCGCCGCCGCCGCCGAGCTGACGCTTGCCGCCGCCCAATCCGCCGCCTTACACGCCGGCGCCAAAGGCTACCTCATGCGCAGCCCCGCCCAACGCCGCGTCCGCGAAGCCATGTTTGTCGCCATCGTTACCCCCGCGTTGAAACACTTGCGCAAAGAAATCGCGGCGCTGGAAGAGGCATAAGGGCTGAAACAGACCAACAAGGGGTTGTCTGAAAACCTTTTGCCGACCGTTTTCAGACGACCTCAACCATTAGAAGGAACACACCATGGCACAATACATGTGCGGACCCTGCGGCTGGATTTACGACGAAGACCTCGGCGACCCCGAACACGGCATCGCCCCCGGCACCAAATTCGATGACATCCCCGACGATTGGAAATGCCCGGAATGCGGTGTGGGCAAAGAAGACTTTTATCTGCTGGACTTCGTGATATAGCTTTGGACACGCTAAAAAGGTCGTCTGAAAACGTTGGGTTAAACGGTTTCAGACGACCTTTTTGATTTTGTGATAACGCGGCTGCGATTAATCGTTTTCATCCCGCCAGCGTTTGAACACCAGCGAAGTATTCACGCCGCCGAAAGCGAAATTGTTGCTGACCACATAATCCGTTTCGATTTCGCGGCCGCCGCTCAAAATATAATCCACCTTACCGCAGCGCGGGTCGATGTCGTTCAGATTGACGGTCGGGGCAAACCAGCCGCTGTTCATCATTTCAATGGTAAACCACGCTTCCAGCGCACCGCACGCGCCGAGCGTATGGCCGAGATAGCTTTTTTGCGAACTCATGGGAATGAATCCGAACACGGCTTCGGTCGCCAGCGTTTCGGCGATGTCGCCTTTTTCGGTCGCCGTACCGTGGCCGCTGACGTAGCCGACTTTATCGGGCGTAATGCCCGCGTCTTGCAGCGCGAGTTCCATACATTTCTGCATGGTTTCTTTTTGCGGCTGGGTAACGTGGCTGCCGTCGCTGTTGGCGCCGTAGCCGACGAGTTCGGCATAGATTTTCGCACCGCGCCGTTTGGCGTGTTCCAATTCTTCCAACACAAAAATCCCTGCGCCTTCGCCGATGACCAAGCCGTCACGTCCGCTGTCGTAAGGACGCGGGGTCAGTTCGGGTTCGCCGTTGCGGCGGCTGGCGGCGTAAAGCGAGTCGAAAACATAAACTTCGGACGGACAAAATTCTTCGCCGCCGCCCGCCAGCATCATGTCTATCATGCCGTATTTGATGGCTTCGTAGGCATAGCCTATGCCTTGGCTGCCGGACGAACACGCGCTCGAAGTCGGGATAATACGTCCTTTCAATCCGAAAAAGATGCCGATATTGGCGGCGGTCGTATGCGGCATCATGCGCACATAAGTATTGGCGTTGAAATTGCGCGATGTGCCGGTATTCAGAAGTTCGCCCATATCGCCGATGTCTTTGGTACTGCCGACAGACGAACCGCACGCCACGCCCATACGTCCGTCGGTAATGCTTTCGTCGCCAAGCAAACCTGCGTCCGTCAGGGCTTGTTCCGCCGCATCGACACACAGATGCGACACGCGTCCC
This sequence comes from uncultured Neisseria sp., assembly GCA_937914605.1. Classification (GTDB taxonomy): domain Bacteria; phylum Pseudomonadota; class Gammaproteobacteria; order Burkholderiales; family Neisseriaceae; genus Neisseria. Next base: position 7,001 of record CALDNV010000014.1, on the reverse strand, counting down.
ATGCTTCTGAGCTGCTTGCGCGTCCAATGTTCGGGCGGGGCGTAGCCTTCAATCGGCGCACCCAGTTGCGCTTCCAATTCGGGGAAACGTTCGCGCCAATCCATGTATTTGACGGCATTTTTTTCGGCTTTAAACGCCGCCTGTATGCTTTGCCAATCACGGCCGAAGGCGGTAATGCCGCCTATGCCCGTTACTACGACTCTTCTGGTATTCAACACAAACCTCCGTTCACCGCAATCACTTGACGCGTGATGTACGCCGCTTTTTCATCCATCAGGAAGCGCACCGCATGCGCCACTTCTTCCGGCAGCCCCATACGCGCGGCGGGGACGGCTTTCAAAATTTCTTCGACGGGTACATTTTCATCGACAATCTCCGTATCGATTAAACCCGGCGCCACGCAGTTGACGGTGATTTTGCGTTTCGCCAGTTCGACCGCCAAGGCTTTCGCCGCGCCGATCAAGCCCGCCTTGGACGCACTGTAATTGACCTGCCCGCGGTTGCCCGTCAAACCGGACACCGACGCCATGCACACAATCCGTCCGGCTTTACGGCGTCGTATCATCGGCATGGTCAACGGGTGCAACACATTATAAAAACCGTCCAAATTGGTTCGCAGCACCAAATCCCAATCGTCGTCTGAAAACGCGGGGAAAGCATTGTCGCGCGTCAGTCCGGCGTTCAACACCACACCGTAATACGCGCCGTTTGCTTCGATGTCGGCAGTCAAAATATCGCGGCAGGCTGCGCGGTCGGACACGTCAAACTGCAACACCCTCGCCTGTCTGCCCAAAGCGCGGATTTCTTCCGCTACGGCTTCGGCTTCATCGCGGCGGCTGCGGCAATGGACGACTATATCAAAGCCGTCCTCAGCCAAACCGAGTGCGACGGCTTTGCCTATGCCCCGGTTGGAGCCGGTAATCAAGATGGTTTCGCTCATAATGTTTCCTATTGGTTGGCGCGGTCTGCTTATTGGTCATCATCTGAACAGAGAAGGCTGTTTTCAGACGACCTTTCCGTCTTTCGGACTGTACACGTTCAACGAGGCTTTTGCCACCAGCCCGTCCGCGGGCAGCTTGGCGCGGGCATCTTCAGGCGCATCTGTCCAATACAGTTCGCAATCGAATACGCCCATGCCGCCCGGGTCCTGTATCGACAGATTGGCGACCACCTTCATCTGCGTTCCGACGGGCAGGCTGTCGGCAAACAATTCCAGCTTGCGCGTTCCCAGCAAAAAGCCAAGCCGCACCGGTTCACCCGCTTCCAAAGCCTGTATGCCCGCAAACGCGCCTATGCCCTGCGCCATGATTTCCATCAGCGATGTCGCCGGCAATGCCCCGTCAACCAACAAAATGTGTTTTTCCCCCACAGCGGCTTGGGCGCACACGTGTTTCGGGCTGTATTCCGTCACACAATCGAGCAACACCATATGGCCGCTGTGTGGCAATAAAGAAGCAACATCATGAATGGGGCAAATTAAATTTACAGTCATAAAGGTCGTCTGAAAACAGAATACGTTAGAATAGCGCGATTATATCAGACCCTAGAATGTGTTAAGCTATTTCGTTAAAATACATCACAATGTAAACTTTTGAAAACCATCATGTCATCCAACATTTGCCGTTTTTCTTTCAATATCGCCGCTTGGCACGCTTCAAGCAGTAAAATCGCCACGCCCGAACAATGGCGGCAATGGGCTTCAGGCGCATTAGACACCGCCGGGCTGCCCGACCACAAACCCGCGCTTGCCTTCCTGCCCGCCCTGCAGCGCCGCCGTTTGGGTAAAGCCGCGCGCCTGATTTGCGACGCCTCGTGGGAATTGGCGGAACAATACCCCGGCAGCCCGTTGGTTTACGCCTCGCATGACGGAGAAATCAACCGCAGTTTCGAATTATGGCTGGGACTGTTGCAAACCGACAGCGTTTCACCGACCTCCTTCGGACTGTCCGTCCACAACGCTCCCGCCGGACAATGGTCCATGCTGCGCGGCGACATGAGCGAACACACCGCCCTCGCCGCCGGCAGCGACAATTTCGAGACCACTTTGGCAGAAGCCTATGCCCTGCTGCAAGACGGCGCACCATCCGTATTGGTCTTAATCGCCGACGACCCTTTGTCCGACGACTACCCCGTCCACGCCACACGCGCCCCGTTTGCCTACGCCCTGTCGCTTGTACTGACGCAGGGAGACGGCTACACGCTCAGCCTCGATGTCGACGACACGTCGTCTGAAAACCCGTCCGACCTGCTGTCAGCCGATTACTGGGGCGCGCTCGACTGGATCCGTTTTTTACTTTCAGACGACCTTTCGGCAGAATGGCAACATGAAAAACGCCGATGGACATGGTGCAAAAAACCATGAAAACCCTAGACTACTGCCGCCGCTTCTTCGCCACCCTGTTCGGCTTCATCCTCTTCGGCGTTGCGGGCGTATTGTTCAAAATCGCGCTATTGCCCTACACGCTCAAGTCCACCAAAGGCGACATCAAACGCCAACTTGAAGCGCGGCGCATGATAGGGAAAGTCTGGCGGTTTTTCGTCGGCTATCTGCAATGGTCGGGCGTATTGAGCGTCCGTTTCAACGGCTTGGAAAAACTCGGCCGGCCGGGGCAGCTCGTCCTCGCCAACCATCCCTCGCTGCTGGATGTCGTCTTGATGGTCAGCCACTTTCCCGACCCGAACGTGCTGGTCAAAAAAGACCTGTTGAACAACCCCAGCATGAAGAGCCAGATCATCGCTTCCGGCTACATCCCCAACGACGAAAACATGGAAATGTTGGAAGAAATCGACGCCGTGTTCAAAAGCGGGCAAAGTATGCTGATTTTCCCCGAAGGCACGCGCACAGGCTGGGACGGACAGGTTAAAATGCACCGTGGCGCGGTATCGCTCGGTTTGCGCAGCGCATCGGTCATCACCCCCGTGTGCATCAAAATGACGCCGCCCAATTTCAAAAAAGGCCAGCCTTGGTACAAAATACCGCCGCACAAAATCCACTATGAAATCACCGTCGGCGACGACATCCTGCCCGAAGAATGGCTGGCGGAAAAACCCCTACCCATCGCCGCAAGGCGTTTAAACGAATACCTTCAAGACTATTTCACAAGGAAAACCACATGAATAACTTAGAAAACCAAATCAAAGAATTAATTATCGACAGCTTGGGGCTGGAAGACATCACCGCCGCCGACATCGGCAGCGAAGACCCGCTCTTCGGCGACGAAGGCTTGGGGCTGGATTCAGTCGACGCGCTGGAACTCGGTTTGGCAGTTCAAAAAACCTTTGGCTTCCAGCTCGACGGCGAAAACGACAACCTGCGCGAAAACTTCGCCAACGTCAAAACACTAGCAGAATTCGTTAAAAGCCGTCAGGCATAAAGGAGAAGCGATATGACCGAACAAGAAGTACGCACCCTTCTGACCGATGCACTGATCAACCTGTTTGAAATCGAACCCGAGCGCATCAAACCCGAGACCAACCTCTACGAAGATTTGGAAATCGACAGCATCGACGCCATCGACCTCATCGACCATATCAAACGCGAAACCGGCCGCAAACTGCAAGCCGAAGACTTCCGCAACGTGCGCACCGTAGAAGACGTGGTTCAAGCGGTTTTGAAAGTACAGGCGCAAGATTCCTGATTCTGATTTAAATCGGCATATTTTCAGACGGCCTTGTCCACCAGCAAGGTCGTCTGAACATCAATAACAACCATGAAAATATTAGGAAAACTCCTGCTTACCCTCGCCAGCATCGCCTACCCGCTCCCATGGTATTACGGCAGGGAAAACGGCGCATTTTTTTGGCTTGCCGCCGCCATGTGCGTTCTGTGGCTGATACGCGCCGCCATGCCGCAAACCACGGCCCAACGCATTACGGCCATTATTCTTGCCGCCTTTTTCGCCGCCGTACTGGTTTTCAGACGGCCTGATTCGATGTATTGGTATCCCGTCATCGTCAACGCGCTGATGCTTGCCGTTTTCGGCGGCAGCCTGTTTGCCAAACAAACCGTCATTGAACGCCTCGCCCGACTGCAACACCCCGACCTTCCCCCCGAAGGCGTGCGCCACACCCGCCGCGTCACGCAAATCTGGTGCGGCTTCTTCATCCTCAACGGCGCAACCGCCGCCATTCTGGCAGGCTTGCAATATTACGACTGGTGGGCGGCTTATACCGGCATCGTGTCGTATGTGTTAATGGGGCTTTTGTTTGCAGGAGAGTGGGTGTATCGGAAAACTGTATTGAAGGTTTAAGCCGTCTGAAAACGCATTGACCGTTCCGCTAGACGTAACCTATTTGGAAAACCTGATACCGTTTTACAAAAAACACGGTTTCAAAAACGAAAGCGTTTCCGAATCACAGCACGTAGTGGAGGTTTGATATAACCTAGCATTTGTGGTTTAAAGACACTATCTCCACCAAGATAAATTACCATCATTACTACCATTAACTAGAACTATTTCAATCTTTCAAAACACTTGTTTTAAACTTAAAAGGTATAGTAGAATTCCAAAATTCTATTTTTGACTTACACTGGATTCAGTACTAAAATGAACAAAAAAGATGATGTTAGAGAAATAACTCTGATTGATAATTTTAAATTGTTGCGGGAGTTGATTGAGTATATATGTAAAATTTATCAAGGTAGTGGCATTGGGGCTTTATTAGAGATAACAGACCCATCCATTGATGATTTGTTAAATGTTTTAGCAGAGCTTGAAAATCAGCTGGATGTAACACATCTAAATGCACAACAAGCTATTTTACTAACCCAACTTCTGTTGAAAGAAATTCAACGAGAAGCAAATCAAGACGATGAACATAAAGCAGATTTCGACTCTCAATTCAGTCGGTTATTAAAATCCCTTACCTTCTTGGATAAAGAAGAAAAAATAGATAAATTTTCACTTTCAACCTAAGGAGCCATCATTATGAACAATGAGCAAATTTATCAAGAGATAAACCGAATCTTTTCTCAAATTCAACAACGTGCGGCCAAATTTCTTCTTAAGAAAGTTGCGTAGCGATTATATTTTAAGATAAAAATCATATAGTGATAGTTGAATAGAAATTTTTATGATAGGCTGCCTAATTTTTTAGGCAGCCTTTAATTTTAAATAATCCATGCACCTAACCCAAATCCTATCCCCCGACCTGCCCCAACAAGACCTTATCGCCACCCATCCGAATTGGACGCGTGCTGATTTCAACCGTGATGTTTTCCGACTGTCAGGTCGTCTGAAAACGGCAAACGTGCAAACTGCCGCGTTGTGGTTTGACGATGCCGCGCTGTTTGCCTGCGCCGTGCTGGCGGTGTGGCATTCGGGCGGGCGGGTGTTGCTGCTGCCGAATCTGGCGCGGGACAATTTGGACTGGGGGCGGACGGCGGATGTGTTTTTGACGGATTCCGAAGATTTGCAAAGCAAGTTGGGCTGTCAAACCGAACAACGCGATGAATCCGGACAGCCGTTGGATGTGCAATCCAGCCCACCCGTATGGCACCTGCCCGATTTGCTGACACACGCATCGCCTGAAAACTCGACGCCCGCCCCCGAAAACCATCTGATTCCCGACCATGCCGAAGCGTGGCTGAAAACGTCGGGTTCCAGCGGCGAGGCGCAGGTGATTGTAAAAACCGCCGCGCAGATGCAGGCGGAAGCCTTGATGTTGGCGGACGCGCTGCCGTTCGGGCGTGGCGGGGAAACGGTTATCGGCAGCGTTATTCCGCAACATCTTTACGGCTTCACTTTCCGTTTCGCGCTTGCGCTGACAATGGGCTGGCCTATGGAGCGGCAGCAGGCGGTTTATCCGGAAAACCTGCTCGCCGGCACGGCGGCGCATGAAAAAGTGGTGTGGATTGCCAGTCCGGCGGTACTCAACCGCTTGGGCGAAAACCGCAACTGGCAGAGCATCGGCCATAAAATCGCGGGCATCGTGTCGGCGGGCGGCGCGCTGCCCGAAGCCACGGCGGATTTGCTGCAACAGGCTGCCGTCCGCCCGTTTGAAGTGTACGGCAGCACCGAAACCGGCGTGATTGCGTCGCGTCGGGAAAGTCGCGAATGGCGGCCGTTTGCCGGTGTGGAAATCGGGCAGAACGAAGAAGGCGCATTGTGGGCATCTTCGCCGTGGTCGCCCGAACGCCGCCAGACCGCCGACTTAATCGAGCCGCAGCGCGACGGTTTCCTGCTGCTCGGCCGCCAAGACCGCATCATCAAATTCGAGGACAAACGCGTGTCGCTGACCCAAATCGAACACGAACTTTTACGGCATCCGTGGATCGCTGACGCCCATTGCGGCCGCCATCCGCAACATCAGCGCATCGCCATATGGGCGGCGTTGAACGCGGACGGTATCGCCGCCCTGCGCGACCAAGGCCGTGCCGCCGTTGCCGACACGCTCAAACGCCACCTTGCCGCCACGCAGGACACCATCGCCCTGCCCCGTTACTGGCGTTTCGCCGACAGCCTGCCGCGCAACGCTCAGGCTAAAATCGCCGCCGCCGATTTTCAGACGACCTTTACCGTCGCCCAGACATCGCCCGTTTGGTCAAAAACATCATCTGAAGAAGAAACCGCCGCCGAAACCTTCATCGGCCGCGTGCCGCTCGATTTGGTCTATTTCGGCGGCCATTTCGCCACCTTCCCGCTCGTACCCGGCGTCGTCGAGCTGCAATGGGTGCGTGATCTGGCGGCGCGGCATCCGTGGGGCAGGCAGCGCGTCGTCCGCGTGGAAAACCTGAAATACCAGCAGTTCGTCCGTCCGCATGACGAAGTGTCGGTGGAGCTGAAATACGATGAAGCCAAAAACAAATTGAGCTTTAAAGTCAGCAATGGCGACAATCCGTGTGCATCGGGGCGGATTGTGTTCGAGGTCGTCTGAAAATGCTTTTAGGTTCCGCCCTCTCCTGCGGGAAGAGGAAACCTGCAAATCGGGGACAATCCCGCTCAAACTTAATATAGTGGATTAAATTTAAATCAGGACAAGGCGACGAAGCCGCAGACAGT
>CALDNV010000013.1:0-4941 GCA_937914605.1 uncultured Neisseria sp. | reverse complement strand
ACTCAATACGGCCGTTTCCCTGTTCCAAACCGATAACACCAACGTCGGCGTGCGTGTCAACGTTCCGGCCAGCGGCAACAGGAAACAGACTTTCTACTACGTTCCCGCAAAAGAACGCAGCCGCGGTGTAGATGCGGAAATTTCCGGAGCAATCAGCGCAAATTGGAAACTGTTTGCCGGCTATACCTACAATATCCGCAAAACAGAAAACCATCCCAATACCGAGGGCGATTTTGCCAACTGGACTCCAAAACACATTTTCCGCGCTTACAGCAGCTATACGCCGCCGTTTGCAAACGGTAAGTTAAGTATCGGTATAGGCTTGTCCAGTCAAAGCAAAACCGGCAGCAAGCTGCCCCAGGGCGGCTATACCGTTTGGAATGCCGGTTTGCAATACCGTCCGACCGACAATTTGCAACTTGGGCTGGCGGTCAACAACCTGACTGACAAACGCTACTATGAAAACAACAGCAACCGTACAAAAAACTACGGCAACTTCTACGGCGAACCGCGCAACGCCGTGTTCAGCCTGAAGTGGAAGATGTAGTCCGTCTGCGGTAGCAAAATTAAAAAAACAATAACCAAATCATATTCGGCAATCTATCCGACCTGCTCCTGACAGACAGGAAACGGTTGCCGTTGCTGTAAAAGAAAGGGGTCGTCTGAAAACCGCCGTTGGGTTTTCAGACGACCCCTTTCCCATAAAAACCTCTTCATCCCCACTTGAAGGAGCTGCGATGAACCATCCGATCCGCTACGCCTGCCTGCTTGCCGCCGTCCCGCTGCAACTTTCCGCCCAAACCGCCGAACAGACGGAACATGTTGACCTGCCAGCCGTTAACGTCACCGGCCAAAGCCGTACTGCTTCACGCGACAGTTATACCGTGCCAACCATGTCCACCGCCACCGGCCTGCCGATCTCCCCCAAAGACACACCGCAATCCGTCAGCGTCATTACGCGCAAACAGATGGATGATTCGGGTGCGACCACGCTGGAAGACGCATTGAAAACCACCACAGGGCTGAATATTTACAAACAGGGTTTCCAAACCCGCTTTCAATCCAGGGGCTTCGACATCGCGCAGATCAGCGAAGACGGTGTCAATTCGACGGTCTGTACCATGTGTGGCAATAATCCGCACGATGCCAAACAACTGACCGACACCGCGCTTTACGACCGCATCGAAGTCGTGCGCGGGGCAACCGGCCTGCGTAAAGCGCAAAGCGAGCCGGGCGGCAGTATCAACGCTATCCGCAAACGCCCGACCGCTGCGCCGCTGCTTGAATTTGACGCAACTGCCGACCGTTTCGGCACGCTGCGCACTTCCGCCGATGTGTCGGGATTCCTCAGCCGCGACAATGGCTTGCGCGGGCGCGCGGTTGCCGTACTTGAAAAAAACAAAAGCTGGCGTAAAAACAGCGACGGCAATAAAGGGGTCATTTACGGCGTTATCGACAAGCAAGTCGGGGAAAACGATATGCTGACGTTGAGTGCGATGTACCACCGCGAAAAAGATGTACCTTCCCTGTTCGGGCTGTCCGCCAATCCCGACGGCAGCGACCTGCGGTTGCCGCGCGACAGCTATTTGGGTGCGAACTGGAATCGTGCGGATTACAAAAAAGCCACTATTTTCGCCGAATGGAAGCACTATTTCGGCGATCGTTGGAATCTGACCACTTCCGTCGATTACCGCCGCAACAAATCCGTCACCGAATATGGTTACGTCCCGTGGCGGCAAAATATTTCGCCCGCAGGCACATTGAGTGACGGTTATACCGGCAGAAGCGACCGCAACAACAGTCAATGGACGGTGCAAAGCGATTTAGAAGGAAAATTTGATTGGTTCGGCCGCGAACATGAGTTTTACGCGGGCTACGAATACACCAAAGAAAAATTCGATAATATGTGGCGGGGCACACCCTTGAAAGATGGCAACTATCCTGTTTTTTCTTGGACAGGTGATGAAATTGCCAAACCTGATTGGAACACGGCCCGCAATCTCGAAATCCGTAAAACCGTTCCCGACACTCACACGGCGACCATAGCCACCCGCCTGAACATTGCCGACAAATGGCACATCCTGCTCGGTACGAGTTACAGCCGCTGGCGGCAGTCACAACATCTGTCATGGATGAAAACCCCCGACAGCCACTATAAAAAAGGCCGTTTCATCCCCTACGCAGGCATTACCTACGACATCACCCCGCAACAAAACCTATATGCAAGTTACACCAGCATTTTCAAATACTCGGGCGATTATTACGACATCAATGACAAGCTCTTACCGCCTGTAATGGGCAACAGCTACGAAATCGGCTGGAAAGGTGCGTGGAACAACAATAAATTGAACACCACCCTCGCCCTGTTTCAAACCGAAAAACACAACCAACCCATAGATACATGGTTGGGTAAAGACCTCGCAACGGGTAATATCCGTCCTTGGGTACGCGGCGACCGCGCCATCTACACGCCTGTCCGTCTGGAAAGCCGCGGTATTGATGCCGAAATTGCCGGCAACATTACCGACGACTGGCAGATTTTTGCGGGCTACACCTTCAACAAAAGGCGTTATACCTCCACCGCTGCCGCCCAAACCGCAGAGCGCAACGGTCGCGGGGTCGATTTCAGCCAGCACACGCCCCGACATATCTTCCGCCTCAATACCCTGTACCGCCTGCCCGGTGCGGCGCGCAAATGGACGGTGGGCGGCGGTGTCAACGTCCAAAGCAAATCCAGCCCGATTATGGTGGACGGAGAGAAACAATATTTGGGCGGTTACGCAGTTTGGCATGCAGCCGTACAATACGAACCCTCCAAACACGCCAAACTCAGCCTGAAAGTCGACAACCTGACCGACAAACGCTATTACGAAAGTTACGCCCACCGCGCTACCTACCAAGGACACTTCTACGGACAACCGCGCAATGTAACCTTGAACTTCAAGTGGAAGATGTAGCCATTTTATAAAGCGAGGTCGTCTGAAACCCAGCAGGAAACAAAAGCGTCGGATAGCGTGTCTGATGCCGTTATCCCGCCAATGCAGATTTTCAGACGACCTCCCGTTATCTATACCAACACACCCCCATGAACATCCTCAAAAAATTCTTCCGACTCGCCCGCCCCTTTTGGACAGGGGCGCACGGGCGCATCCAATGGCTGATGCTTGCCGTCCTCATCGGCTTCACCCTTTGTTCCATCACCATCAGCGTTTGGATCGCCGCGTGGGACAAACGCTTCTACGACGCGCTCGCCGCGTTTGACGGCGCGTCCATGCCCGCGCTCATCGTCGAATACCTCGGCTACATGGCGATGATTATCGGCTGCATCGTCTGCGGCGACTGGCTGCAAAAACGCCTCATCTTCCGCTGGCGCACCCACCTGACCGAACAATTCCAGCAAAACTGGCTCGAAGGCCACAAACACTACCGCCTGCGCCTGACCGGCGAACCCGACAACCCCGACCAGCGCATCGCCGAAGACATCTACCTCCTCGCCGACAAAAGCATCGGACTGTTCCGCTCCTTCATCAATAATATTGCCAAATTCAGCGCGTTCGTCGCCGTATTGTGGACGCTCTCCGGCGTGCAAACCTTCAACATCGGCGGGCGCGACATCACCATACACGGCTACCTCGTCTGGGTTGCCCTGATTTATTCCGTCATCAGCACCCTGATTGCCCACCTCGTCGGCCGCAAACTCAAAAACCTCAACATCGACCGCCAACACCGCGAAGCCGACTACCGCGCCGCCCTCCTGCGCGTGTGCGACCACGCCGAACAAATCGCCTTTTACAACGGCGGCGAAGCCGAAACAGGTCGTCTGAAACAACGTTACCTCCGCATCCGCGACAACTGGCGGCGGCTCACCAACTGCGAATTCCGCCAAGAAACCTTCTGGGCAACCTATGTGCGCATCAGCATCTTCATCCCCATCCTCGCCACCCTGCCCATGTACCTCGCCAAAACCATGACCTTCGGAGACATGATGCAGACCCGCACATCATTTGCCCGCGTCCAAGACAGCTTCGGCTGGTTTACCGATTCCTACCGCCGCCTCATCGAATGGGCGGCAGTCGTCGAACGCCTCTCCGGTTTTCAGACGGCATTGGAACAAGTAGAACATGAAGATAGAAGCGCCGCCCGCCCAGCATCTGCACTGACTTTAAACAACCGCCGCCAAAGCGGCATCCTCGTCCTGCAAAACCTCACCGTCCACACCCAAACCGGCAGCCCCCTGCTCACCGACATCAACCTCGAAGCCCACGCCCCCGAATGGGTATTGCTCGAAGGCAGAAGCGGCATCGGCAAATCCACCCTGCTGCGCGCCCTCGCAGGCTTGTGGCCGTATTACCAAGGCAGCTTCGCCCTCGACGGCAGCCTCCTCTTCCTGCCCCAACGCCCCTACCTCCCCGCCGACACCCTGCGCCACACCGTCAGCTATCCCCACCCCGCCTGCCAAGACGACCAAATCATTCAGACGACCTTGGAACAAGTCGGACTAGGCCGCCTGAAAGATAATTTAGACGAACCATACGAATGGCACGGCATTCTCTCCGGCGGCGAACAGCAACGCCTCAGCCTCGCCCGCGCGCTGCTGCACAAACCGCAAATCCTGTTCCTCGACGAAGCCACCAACCAGCTCGACGGCGAATCCGCATTGGCGCTGATGCAAACCCTCAAACAAAACCTTCCCGACACCCTCGTCATCGGCATCAGCCATCAACCCGAAATCCAAGCCTTGTTCGGACGTAAAGTTAATTTAAAACCACTCGACGAACTTGCAAACCGTTCAGATTAGTAATATAGTTCTTTCTGACTAGTTTCATAGTTCTTTAGGGTTACTTTTAAAACTCCTTGGATAGCCTCCGCCAGCTCCCGGCAGGAGGCGTTTTTTTGCCCGCAGTTTTTTGCCTGCGCTTAATATAGTGGATTAAATTTAAA
>CALDNV010000012.1:0-4936 GCA_937914605.1 uncultured Neisseria sp. | reverse complement strand
GGGATATTCCGCATCCAGCTTGAGTTGGGTGCGTGCAGTGAGAAAGCTTACACCTTCCAATAACCTTTCGACATAAGGATCGGGGATGTCGGTTGTATCCAGTGCCAATCGGGAGGCGATTTTGGGATATTGCTGTGCAAATTCCCTGCCCATTTCCTTCAGGAAGGTCAGTTCTTTATTGTAGTAAGACAATAACTTGTTATTCAAGACCTATTTCCCCCATCTAACAAGTCAAACAACCCGGTCTCTACATCCATACTGGTTCGTAGCAGGAACTCTTTTGGATAAGGATTGAGTTTCAGGTAACCTTTGACTTCAATAATAAGTTTGTTGTGTAAAGCATCGTCATCATCGTCTACGGTATTTACGATAACTTGTAGGGTTTTGCTTTCAAGGCGTGGTTCGAAATCGATGATGGCTTGTTTGATGTTTTGTTCTACATCCTGCCATTCTATGTCGGAGAAATTCACTCCCGACAGGGGCGGAATGCCGTAATTGAGTGTGGACGAGCGCACATTAACAGGCAGATCTTTCTCCATGGTCTCCGCTTGCATGTTGCAGGTATTCAGCAGGTAAAGAATATCGCGCAGCACTGCCTGCCGATATTGGTCAAGATTGATGACCTGATCGGGGCGTGCCTCTTTTTTTTTGCGCGGCTCTTCATCTGTCAGTCTGTCAAACAAAGAAGGCAGCAGTTGGTTTCTGAATTGCGACATGATGGATTGCGATAGTCAGAGGATGGATAAGGTTTAACGCTGTTGTCCGAATTTAATATTGCGAATATCCAAGAGACCAAAATCATGGCTGTCGGTATACAAGGTTTTTTGACCCATGCCTGTAAAGAGCTGTTCGGCTACTTCTATCCAGTCTGTTTGCGAACAGTTCATCAACATATCCGACCATTCGGTTTCTGCATCCGGCAAAACGGCATAGCGGGCAGGACTGGTACATTGGATACATTCGCCGTCGGTAAATTTGATTTCAGACGACCTCCAGATGATGTCGAGCAATGAGCTGGGTGCTTTGAAAGCTATACTTTCAATAGAGTCCCAAGTTTGCCAATAGTAGTGGCCTTGATAGAAGAATTCATAAACAAAAGCAGTACGTACGTCGCCATCCATAATCCAGTTGCTGTCGGTTTCGGCAACTGATTTATCTGCCAGAAGATAAGTGATGTGCGCTGGTGTACCGTCGATACAGTCGGATAAGGCTTCGTAGTCGGCAGTGAGGGCAGAGTTTTTTTTCTCTGCAACATGAGCAACTAAAGAGAGTTGTTTTTGAAGAATATCGAGTTTGCTTGCGTGCTGTTCCAGAGTTTTGGGTTTTTGCTGTGTTTCCAAGACTGCTTGACGACGCATTTCGGCAGAAATGTTTTCAATAAGGTAGAGCATCAGAGGCTTTTGAGTATCGGGAAACAGTTTTTGGTATTGCCCGATTTGCTTTAAAGCCTGTTCCCATTTGGCACTCAGACAGAGGTATTGAATCAATGCCAAACGATGTTCCTGATTGTCAGGATTTGAACGTACAAGCTCAATCATGTCCGTTAATTTAGTCTTCAAATCCATCCCAGCAACTCCTTATTTATTTGTATAAAGTGTGTAATAGTTGAAACCCGATTAACTTTTCAGGAAGACAGAGGTCGTCTGAAAAGTAAATTTATTGTAATAAAGCCTGACTTAAAACGCCTTTTAAGCCAGGCTTCTGCAGTTAAATGCGCATAGTGGTTATGCGGATTTGTTTTCTTTGATGTTGAAGGCCATTTGAACTTCAGCGCCTTTAGAACCTTTATCGGTTTGTTCCCAATATTGGTTTTTCACTTTGGCAGCTTGGAATGAATAACGCATTTTCAGCGCATCGTTGTCTTGTACACCGATGAATTTCACGCCGGTTACCAAGACATCTTCCAAAGTAGTGCGCGAATATTCGATCTGTTCGCCACCGGCTTTGCATACGGAAATTTCTACTTTGCTCAAGTGTTGGCCGGTAGCACAGTTTTTCAGAATGGTCGGAGCGGCTTTATCAATAGCGGCAACTACAGTCAAGTCATTGAAATTGACTTTACCGGCACCACCGCCACCACCGCTGGTCATCGAACCGGGTTGCTCGGCACCCCAGTCAAAACTTTCGATGTTGGTCCAGTCTTTGTGGTTGGAATCTTTTGATTCGCCGTTAACACCTTCAACTTTCATGAACATATCAATAGCCATGTTTTCACTCTCCTTGTTAAAAGGTTAAAAAAATTAAGGGATTTAACAACAGGGCATGAGCATGCCCACCTAAATAAACCAAACCCGACTATTCCTGTTTAGCCGAAGGCAGTTTGGAAACCAAGCGCAATGAAACGGTAAGGCCTTCGAGTTGGTAGTGCGGGCGCAGGAAGAATTTGGAAGTGTAATATCCGGGATTGTCTTCAACTTCTTCCACAACCACTTCAGCAGCGGCCAACGGTTTACGGGCTTTTGTTTCTTGAGTGGAGTTAATCGGGTCTCCATCTACATAATTCATAATCCATTCGTTTAGCCAACGTTCCATGTCTTCACGCTCGCGGAACGAACCGACTTTGTCGCGTACGATACATTTCAGATAGTGCGCGAAACGACAGCACGCAAACAGGTAAGGCAGACGCGCAGACAAACGGGCGTTAGCGGTAGCATCAGGATCATAATATTCAGACGGTTTATGTAGCGATTGAGCACCAATAAACGCGGCCAAGTCAGTATTTTTACGGTGAATCAACGGCATGAATCCCAATGCTGCCAATTCGGCCTCGCGGCGGTCGCTGATGGCGATTTCGGTTGGACATTTCATATCCACGCCTCCGTCATCCGTCGGGAATGTGTGGCAGGGAAGGTTTTCAACGATACCGCCGGATTCCACGCCACGGATTGAGGTACACCAACCATAATATTTGAATGAACGGTTAATATTTACCGCCATTGCATAAGCTGCATTGGCCCATGTGTATTTGTTGTGATCCGCGCCTTCAGTTTCTTCTTCGAAGTCAAACTCATCGACAGGGTTCGTTGTGGCACCGTAAGGCAGACGGGATAAGAAACGTGGCAGGGCCAAACCGATATAACGCGAATCTTCGGAATCACGCAGACTGCGCCATGGGGCATATTCGGCATTTTGGAAAATTTTGCTCAAATCACGAGGATTGGCCAATTCTTGCCAAGATTCCATCTGCATCAGTTTGGGGGATGCGCCGGCGATGAACGGACAGTGTGCGGCAGCGGCAATTTTTTCAAGACTATTGAGCATTTCCACATCGGGTGCAGAGTGATCAAAATAGTAGTCGCCAATCAAACAGCCGAAAGGCTCGCCACCAAACTGGCCGTATTCTTCTTCATAAATACGTTTGAATAGGGGGCTTTGGTCCCAAGCGGTGCCTTTGAAGCGTTTTAAGTTGCGGGCAACTTCCTTTTTGGAGATAGGCAATACTTTGATTTTCAACAAAGTATCAGTTTCGGTATTGGTAACCAAATGATGCAGGCCGCGCCATTCGCCTTCCAGCTTTTGGAAATCTTCATGATGCAGAATCAAATTGATCTGTTCGGAAAGTTTTCTGTCGATCTCTGCAATAATCGCTTCGATGGTTTGATAAGTGTCGTCTGAAATAGTAATGGCGTTTTGCAAAGCTTGCTGTGCCAGTGTCGCTACGGCATTATTGACAGCACTTTTGGCTTCTTCAGTTTTGGGTTTGAATTCTTTTTGCAGCAGCTGTTCAAATTCATTTGCAGCAAACACACTTTTCGCGCCGCTGTCCCCTTGGATGTCTAATTGCTTTTCAGTCATGATTCACGCTCACTTTATTGATTTCATCTGAAATTACTGCTCGTCTTTGGTTGTTGCTTTAGGTGCGGCTGCAAGGCTTTTCAGCAGCTCACTGTCTCCCAAGACTTTTCCGATTAATTCTTCAGCACCGCTCTTACCATCCATATATGAAAGCAGATTGGCAAGTTCTGTACGCGCTTGTAGGAGTTCGTTTAAAGGATCTACTTTTTTGGCTATTGCTGCCGGAGAGAAATCATCCATGCTTTCCAATTCAAGCTCTACATTCAAGTTGCCTTCCCCGGTAAGCGTGTTTTTGACATTAAATGCAACACGCGGTTTGAGGGCTTTCATGCGTTCATCGAAATTATCTACGTCAATTTCCAAAAATTTACGTTCGGCCAATTCGGGTAGCGGCTCTACGGGTTTACCGACCAAATCGGCCATCACACCCATAACGAATGGAAGCTCAATTTTTTTCTCAGAGCCGTAAAGTTCTACATCGTACTCAATCTGTACGCGAGGCGCCCGGTTGCGGGCAATAAATTTTTGTCCGGATGATTTGTTTCGTGACATATTCAATGACCTTTAAATGATAAAAGTTGTTTATTTAAACGAACTTTAAATATTGCGGATAGACTAGCTTATTCGTTGGAAGTTCCCGTTTCTTCGTCCTGCTTCCCGATCAAAACTTCCAGATTGGCAATGCTTTCAGGACTGATATCTTTCATGATGTCGTAGAAGTTCATATTCATTTGCCGCTGTACCCTGCGGATAAATAACGGGGCAGGGTGGCTGGGTTCCAGCGTTTCAAAGTAGATGCAGATTTTTTCCAAAGCCAAATCAACATCAGCACGATTTTTGATATTCAGACGACGCCATGCATCCGCTTCTTGAAGGGTCGATTGCTCTTGAGCAACGGTCGAAACGGGCGTTTCAGCGGGTTGTTCTGTTTGTTCAGCCTGTTGCAGCTGCGGGGTACTTCCATCGTTGTAATTGATGGCTTTGTGAATAAGGGTAAGTGGCTTTTGAATCACCTCGAAATTAAGCGAATGTTCGTCTTGCAGCTGCGTTGAGAAGGTGTTTTGAATATCTTTCAGATAATCTAATGCTTGGATCAAGGCAATCAATTCCGGTTTGCCGGTATCGGCACTTACCCTGATGT
>CALDNV010000011.1:0-6026 GCA_937914605.1 uncultured Neisseria sp. | reverse complement strand
CATTAACCAAGCCTTCGTCGCGCATCAGTTTGGTGAAGAAGCGTGCGTATAAGAGGTGCAGAATCGCGTGTTCGATACCGCCGATGTATTGGTCGACCGTGCCCCAGTATTTTGCGGCTTCAGTCGATACCATGCCTTCTGCGAACTTGGGCGACATGTAGCGGAAGAAATACCAGCTCGATTCCATGAAGGTGTCCATGGTGTCGGTTTCGCGTTTCGCCGCGCCGCCGCAGCATGGGCAGGTGGTTTCGTAAAATTCGGGCATTTTTGCCAAAGGCGAACCCATGCCGTCGGGTACGACGTTTTCAGGCAAAACGACGGGCAGTTGGTCGGCTGGGACGGGTACGTCGCCACATTTTTCGCAATGGACGATGGGAATCGGGCAGCCCCAGTAGCGTTGGCGCGAAATGCCCCAGTCGCGCAGGCGGTATTGGGTTTTCGGTTCGCCCGCGTCTTGGCTTTGCAGTTTGGCGGCGATGGCGTCAAAGGCCGTCTGAAAATTCATGCCGTCCAAGTCGCCGCTGTTGACCAATACGCCGTTTTCTTTGTCGCCGTACCATTCTTGCCATTGGTTTGCGTCGAATGCGTTGTCGCCGACGGCAATGACTTGTTTTTTCGGCAGATTGTATTTGGTGGCAAACTCGAAATCGCGTTCGTCGTGTGCCGGAACCGCCATGACCGCGCCGTCGCCGTAACCCCACAATACATAGTTGGCAATCCACACTTCCAGCTTGTCGCCGTTGAGCGGGTTGACGACGTAGCGGCCGGTCGGCACGCCTTTTTTCTCCATCGTCGCCATATCGGCTTCGGCAACCGAACCGGCTTTGCATTCGGCGATAAATGCCTGCAATTCAGGTTTGTCGGCTGCTGCTGCGGTTGCCAGCGGATGCTCGGCGGCAACGGCAACATAAGTCGCGCCCATCAGCGTGTCGGGGCGGGTGGTATAAACTTGCAGGAATTTCGCGTAATCGCCTTCCAAGCCTTGCTTGCTGTCGTCTGAAACGGCGAAGCGCACGGTCATACCGCGTGATTTGCCGATCCAGTTGCGCTGCATGGTTTTGACTTGTTCCGGCCAGTGTTCCAGCTTGTCCAAATCGTTGAGCAGCTCTTCGGCGTAATCCGTGATTTTGAAGTAATACATCGGGATTTCGCGTTTTTCGATCAACGCGCCCGAACGCCAGCCGCGCCCGTCGATGACTTGCTCGTTGGCAAGGACGGTTTGGTCTACCGGGTCCCAGTTTACCGTGCCGTTTTTGCGGTAAACGATGCCTTTTTCAAACAGCTTGGTAAACAGCCATTGTTCCCAGCGGTAGTATTCGGGTTTGCAGGTGGCGACTTCGCGTTCCCAGTCAATCGCAAAACCCAGGCTTTTGAGCTGGGTTTTCATGTATTCGATGTTGTCGTAGGTCCAAGCGGCGGGGGCGACGTTGTTTTTCATCGCCGCGTTTTCCGCAGGCATACCGAACGCGTCCCAACCCATAGGCTGCATGACGTTGAAGCCGTTTAAGCGTTTGAAGCGGCTTAATACGTCGCCGATGGTGTAGTTGCGCACATGCCCCATGTGCAGCTTGCCGCTGGGGTAAGGGAACATGGAGAGGCAGTAGTATTTGGGTTTGGAAGCGTCTTCGGAGACGTTGAAAATACGGGCGTCGTCCCATTTTTTCTGCGCCGCAGGCTCAATGGCGGCGGGCTGGTAATGTTCTTGCATGGTCATTCTGTTTTTCGCTTGAAAACGTTAGGAAAAATAAAGGAGGGATTATAGCAGGTTGTCGTTAGGTCGGTTTGACAAAGGTCGTCTGAAAACAGAACGGTATTTTTCAGACGACCTCACATTCAGACACTTGAGTTTTCCCCACCCCACCCATATATCCGGTCTAGTTTTTACACATATCAACAACCATCACTATCATGAGCAACCAAGATTTTTATGCAACACTCGGCGTGGCGCGCAGTGCGAGCGACGACGAAATCAAAAAAGCCTACCGCAAGCTGGCGATGAAATACCATCCCGACCGCAATCCCGGCGACAAAGAAGCGGAAGAAAAATTTAAAGAAGTTCAAAAAGCCTACGACACCTTGTCCGACAAAGAAAAACGCGCCATGTACGACCAATACGGTCATGCCGCGTTCGAACAGGGCATGGGCGGCGGCGCGGGCGGATTCGGCGGTTTTGGCGGGTTCGGCGGCGCGCAAGGCTTCGACTTTTCCGACATTTTCAGCCAAATGTT
Source organism: uncultured Neisseria sp. (assembly GCA_937914605.1). GTDB lineage: Bacteria > Pseudomonadota > Gammaproteobacteria > Burkholderiales > Neisseriaceae > Neisseria. Next base: position 3,798 of record CALDNV010000011.1, on the reverse strand, counting down.
CGGCGGAGGCGGGGGCGGCGGCCGTCAGCCAAACTATCAAGGCGCGGATTTGCAGGTCGGCGTCGAAATCACACTGGAAGATGCCGCCAAAGGCATCAAAAAACGCATCAACATCCCAACCTACGAAGAATGCGATGTCTGCCACGGCAGCGGCGCAAAACCCGGTACGTCCGCATCGACTTGTTCGACCTGTCACGGTTCCGGTACGGTACACGTCCGCCAAGCCATTTTCCAAATGCAGCAGACTTGTCCGACCTGCCACGGCACAGGCAAGGAAATCAAAGACCCGTGCGTCAAATGCCGTGGCGAAGGCCGCACCAAAACCAGCAAAACCGTTGAGGTCAATATTCCCGCCGGCATCGATGACGGCCAACGCATCCGCTTGAGCGGCGAAGGCGAACCGGGTACGCACGGCGCGCCCGCAGGCGATTTGTACGTCAACGTCCGCGTCAAAGAACACAAAATCTTCGAACGCAACGGCTTGGATTTGCATTGCGAGCTGCCCATCAGCTTTGCCGTCGCAGCCTTGGGCGGCGAAGTCGAAGTTCCGACCTTGGACGGCAAAGTCAAACTGAACATTCCGAAAGAAACGCAAACCGGCCGCCGTATGCGCGTCAAAGGCAAAGGCATCAAATCCCTGCGTTCCAGCGCGACGGGCGATTTGTACTGCCACGTTGTGGTGGAAACGCCGGTCAACCTGACCGACCGCCAGAAAGAGTTGCTGGAAGAGTTCGAGAAAATCTCCACCGGCCTCGACCGTAGCCAAACCCCGCGCAAAAAATCGTTCTGGGACAAAGTAGGCGAACTGTTTGACTGATTCGGATTTGAAAACAGTAAAAGGTCGTCTGAAAGCTGATATCGTCGGCTTTCAGACGACCTTTTCATCTGTCTGCAAAGCTTTCCCGCTATAATTCCCGCTTTCGTTATTTTCAGACGGCCTCTTTTCTATGAAATCCTACCCCGATTCCTATCTCCATTTCGAAAACCTCGACGCCCCCGAAACGCAAAACTTCGCCGCTCAAGCGCATGCCGAAACGCGTGCGCGTTTTTTGGACAACGATAAAGCGCGCGCGCTGTCGGACGGGATTTTGGCGCAGATGCAGGACACACGGCAGATTCCGTTTTGTCAGGAACACCGCGCGCGGATGTACCATTTCCATCAGGACGCGGAATATCCGAAGGGCGTGTACCGCGTGTGCACGGCGGCGACCTACCGTTCGGGCTATCCTGAGTGGAAAATCTTGTTTTCGGTGGCGGATTTCGACGAGCTGCTCGGCGACGATGTGTATCTGGGCGGTGTGTCGCACTTGGTGGAGCAGCCCAACCGCGCGCTGTTAACTTTAAGCAAGTCGGGCGGCGATACGGCTTATACGCTGGAAGTGGATTTGGAGGCGGGCGAGTTGGTCGAGGGCGGCTTTCATTTTCCGGCGGGGAAAAACCATGTGTCGTGGCGCGATGAAAACAGCGTGTGGGTGTGTCCGGCCTGGGACGAGCGGCAGTTGACCGAATCGGGCTATCCGCGCGAGGTGTGGCTGGTGGAGCGCGGCAAGAGTTTCGAGGAAAGCCTGCCGGTGTACCAAATCGGCGAAGACGGGATGATGGTGAACGCGTGGCGTTACCTCGATCCGCAGGGTTCGCCGATTGATTTGATTGAAGCGTCGGACGGTTTTTACACCAAGACGTATTTGCAGGTGTCGTCTGAAGGCGAGGCGAAACCGTTGAACCTGCCCGCCGATTGCGACGTGGTCGGCTATTTGGCGGGACATCTTTTGCTGACGCTGCGCAAGGACTGGAACCGCGCGAACCAAAGCTATCCGAGCGGCGCGCTGGTGGCGGTGAAGCTGAATCGGGGCGAACTCGGGGCGGCGCAGCTTTTGTTTGCGCCCGATGAAACGCAGGCATTGGAAAGCGTGGAAACGACCAAGCGTTTTGTGGTGGCGAGCCTGCTGGAAAACGTACAGGGCCGTCTGAAAGCGTGGCGCTTTGCCGATGGGAAATGGCAGGAGGCCGAACTGCCGCGCCTGCCTTCGGGCGCGTTGGAAATGACCGACCAGCCGTGGGGCGGCGATGTGGTTTACCTTGCCGCGAGCGATTTCACCACGCCGCTGACGCTGTTTGCGCTGGATTTGAACGTGATGGAACTGACCGTCATGCGCCGCCAGCCGCAGCAGTTTGTTTCAGGCGGCATCGAAGTGCGGCAGTTTTGGGCGGTTTCGTCCGACGGCGAACGCATTCCTTATTTCCACGTCGGCAAAAACGCCGCGCCCGACACGCCGACGCTGGTCTATGCCTACGGCGGTTTCGGCGTGCCCGAGCTGCCGCATTATCTGGGCAGCATCGGCAAATACTGGCTGGAAGAGGGTAACGCCTTCGTGTTGGCGAACATACGCGGCGGCGGCGAGTTCGGCCCGCGCTGGCATCAGGCGGCGCAAGGAATCAGCAAACATAAAAGCGTCGACGATTTGCTGGCCGTCGTACGCGATTTGTCCGAACGCGGCATGAGTTCGCCCAACCACATCGGTTTGCAGGGCGGCAGCAACGGCGGCCTGATTACCGCCGCCGCCTTCGTGCGTGAGCCGCAAAGCATAGGCGCTCTGGTGTGCGAAGTGCCGCTGACCGACATGATCCGCTATCCGCTGCTCTCCGCCGGCGCAAGCTGGACGGACGAATACGGCAATCCGCAAAAATACGAAGTCTGCAAACGCTGGCTGGGCGAATTGTCGCCGTATCACAATCTTTCAGACGACGTGCCATACCCGCCCGCACTCATCACCACCAGCCTCAGCGACGACCGCGTCCATCCCGCCCACGCGCTCAAGTTCTACGTCAAACTGCGCGAAACCTCCGCGCAATCGTGGCTCTACGCTCCCGACGGCGGCGGCCATACCGGCAACGGCACTCAACGCGAATCCGCCGACGAACTCGCCTGCGTGTTGCTGTTTTTGAAAGAGTTTTTGGAGTAAGGGCGGGAGCGGCACTGCTGCCGCGAATGAAAAAAGGTCGTCTGAAATTGCTTTTTCAGACGACCTTTTTTAATGGTTGTTTCAAATCAAAATATCTATGCCGCCGGCCCCATCAGCACTTCTTCGCATCTGAAGGCAAAAATCCGTAATGCCGTCTGAACGCTTCGTTGAACCGTCCCGCGTGGCGGTAGCCGCAAAAGTGCATGGCGGCTTGGACGGTGCTGCCGGATTCGATGAGGGCGAGCGCGTGTTCCAGCCGCAGGCGGCGCAGGCGTCCGGCGACGGTTTCGCCGGTTTGCGCTTTGAAATAGCGTTTCAGGTAGCATTCGTTCAGCCCGACTCGGCGGGCGATTTCGGCGATGGTCAGCGGGCGGGCGAATTCGCTGTTCAAAATATCGGCGGCTTCGTCTATGCGCCGGCGGCGGTAGCCGTTGTCGTGGCGGCGGAAGGTGAAGCGCAATAATCGGGCGGAGAGTTCCAGCGCGGCGGCTTCGTCGGCGAGCAGGCCGAAGCCGTCCGATTCGAACGGGCGTTGCAGCAGGGGGCAGGCCGCCGCCGTCAGTGTCGCCGCGTTTTGCGCCAGCCGTTGCAGGGCGAATCGGCCTATCGTTTGCGGCGAAAACAGGCGTTCGTCCAGCAAGCCTTCGTCGTGCCAGCGGCGCAGTTTTTCCAGAGAAAAATCCAAATGCAGCGCGCACATGCCGCCGCTGTCGGGCAGCAGGGTTTCGGACACGTCCGCCAACTCGCCGCGCACCAGCCAGATTTCGCCGGCAGACGGGCGGTATTCCCTGCCGCCCATTTGTAACCGGTTCTGCCCCGACACCATGACGAACAG
>CALDNV010000010.1:0-6035 GCA_937914605.1 uncultured Neisseria sp. | reverse complement strand
GTTTGACGGCGGCGATGTTTTCGGGCGAATTGATAAACGCCCACATCTGCTCTTCGGTTCGGAAAACGCCGTTACGGACAATATAATGCAGCGGATGCTTAATCAGCGCATCCGCTTTGCGGACAAAAACACGCATATTGCTGCTGTTTGCCGCCATTTCCAACACTTTGGCGGCAAAAGCGGGGCGGTGCAGCTTGTCGTGCATCAGCGGATGGCGGGCGATGTATTCGTTCAGAGGCTTGCCACTGCTGTGGAAATCCGTGTGCAGCGGGTCGAGGAATACAATAAAAAAAGGCATCTTGCCCAAATAATCGTCTGCATCGTTCATAAGCGTTTCGGACGGAATATTTATATCGACATAATATCACAGTTAACCGCGATTCTTGATTCCAATCAGGTCGTCTGAAACATCGCTTGCCTCCTTCCGAAATATTCACTTAAAATCAGTCTTACATTCTAAAAAGAGATTTGCTTATGGGTTTCAAACTTACTCCGATTGATGTTGTTGATGACATCAGCCGCGAAGATTTTTATCAGAATTATCTCAAGCCGCGCCGTCCCGTCGTGATCAAAGGACTAACCCGCAACTGGCCTGCCCGTGACAAATGGTCGCTGGACTATATGAAAGAAACCGTCGGCGATATCGTCGTCCCCTTGTACGACAGCGCCAAAGCCGACCCTTCCGCACCGATTAACGCCGCCAGTACGGAAATGCGCTTCAGTGACTATATCGATCTGATCAAACGCGAGCCGACGGATTTGCGGATTTTCTTATTTGACCCCATCAAACACGCTCCCGCCTTACTGAACGACTACGTTTTCCCCAAAGAGCTGATGGGCGGATTCTTAGACCGTTACCCTACCCTGTTTTTCGGCGGTGCAGGTTCTGAAACCTTCCTGCACTACGACATCGATATGGCGCACATCTTCCATACGCATTTCGGCAAGAAACACATCATCTTGTTCGATTACAAATGGAAAGAGCGCCTGTTCCGCATTCCTTTCGCCACTTACGCGCTGGAAGACTACCACGTCGACAACCCCGATACGGAACGTTTCCCCGAGCTTGAAGGCATCGAAGGCATCGAATGTTTCCTCGAATACGGCGATACCTTGTTCATGCCGACCGGCTGGTGGCATTGGATGAAATACCTTGACGGCTCATTCTCCATCTCCCTGCGCGCATGGGATGAAAGCTGGGCGGTTAAGGCGCATAGCCTGTGGAACCTGACCGTACAGCGCAAGTTCGACGACTTCATGAAAGCCCGCTTTAAAGCACGCTACATGAATTGGAAAGAACAGCTCGCCTGCAAACGCGCCCGCCGCGCATGGGAACGCGGTCTGCCTCGTTAAAACACGCTTAAAGGTCGTCTGAAAACGGGATTTCAGACGACCTTTATCCGCAAATTGCCCCGTATCCAGCGCAAAAATTGAAGCAATGGATGGCATTGCTTACTCAATACCGACACGGCACATAAGGCAAAAATGCAACAAATGCGAAATACAAAGCGCATATTTTTTTAAACGTCAGCGATAGCTGAAACCAATCTGTCAAAGCAGGCGGATTGACCTTGCTCCTGCCTGCTTTGCCCCATTTTTTAACCGGAGTGCATCATGCAAACACCTCTAAAATTCTTCACCGCCCTTGTTTTAACGGCATCGGCATTCTCAGCATCCGCTCACGGCATGCATAAACATAAACCGCTGACCTTTGAAGAGCTGCCCAAAATCTGCCAACAATACTTCACGCGCGCGGAGAATTGTTACAAAAAGGCGGGCGCCAAATCCGATTTTCAGCGCAACAATACAAAATTCCTGTTTCAATCCCTGCCTGCCGCCGATTTAACGCAGCGTGAAACCATGTGCAAAATTGCTATGGATTCGTTCGCCGAAAAAACGCGCTCGCTTCATTGCGAATAAGATTTTTGCCGGAAAGATATAGCAAAGGTCGTCTGAAAACCTATTTTGTGTTTTCAGACGACCTTTTTTCAGATGACCTTAAAAGAAGTAATTCGCCAGCAGCAAACCGAATGCCAAACTGAACACCATGCTCAAGAGGCCGGGAATCATAAAGCTGTGGTTGAAAATAAATTTGCCGATTTTGGTTGAGCCTGTACTGTCAAAATCAATCGCCGCGATAATCGGACCGTAGTTCGGAATGAAGAAATAGCCGTTCACCGCGACAAACGTACCGATGATAATCGGAGCGGGAATGCCCAGCGAAATACCGATGGGAAACAGCGTTGCGACGGTTGCCCCTTGGCTGTTGACCAAGACGGACAAAACGAACAGGGCAAACGCAAAAGTCCACGGCGCCGTTTCGACCAGATGCGATACGGTTTCTTTGACTTCAGCCAGATGACCGTGCATCAGCGTGTCGCCCAGCCATGCCACGCCGAATACGGCGATAACGGCACGCATACCCGCATGAAATACCGAGCCTTTGGTAATCGCGTTACCATCCGGTTTACACAGCAGGATAATCAGCGCGGCAGCAGAAAGCATGACGATTTCGATGGCGTGCGCCATGCCCATCAGTTTCGGGCCCTCGTCCGTTTGAAAGGTCGGGCGCAACTCGGGGACGGCACCCATCACGACCACCAGCAACGCAGCAGCAAGGAAAATCCCGACTGAAAGTTTCGCCTCTTTGCTGACGGGCGCATTGGATACTTCAACCGAATCTTTTTCGTTGGCTTCTACATATTCCGGGTCTTTCAGCAACGCCTGATAATGCGGGTCGTCTTTCAACTCTTTGCCGAGCTTGTTGACGAATACGCAGGCGAGACCGATACCGAGAATGGTTGAAGGAACAGTCACTTTCAGCACATCAGCCATGGTAATGTGTTGAGGCTCAAGGTAGGTAACGCAGGCAACGACCGCGGCCGCAATCGGGCTGGCAACAATGGCGAATTGCGACGCGATGACCGCCATCGTCAGCGGACGGGAAGGACGGATGCCGTTGCGGCGGCTGACTTCGGCAATGACGGGCAATACCGAATAAGCGACGTGTCCCGTGCCTGCCAGTACGGTAAACAGATAAGTCACCATAGGCGCGATGAAAGTGATGTATTTCGGATTGCGGTGTAAAACGCGGGTAGCGATTTTAATCATGTAGTCCAAGCCGCCGCTTGCCTGCATCGATGCGGCAGCGGAAACGACCGCCATAATCATCAGCATCACGTCAATCGGCGGACTGGTCGGCTCAAGATGGAAACCGAAGGCCAAAACCGCCAGCCCGATACCGCCGAGCACGCCCAAGCCGATGCCGCCGACCTGCGCGCCGATTAAGATACACACCAGTACGATGGCGAACTGGATAAAAAACATTGTGGACATGAACACTCCATTGTTTGTAAAAAAAATCTTGAAGAGGAAACGGATTAAAGCGGATATCGGCGGAAGCTGCTGTTGCATTACATCTGATATCCATATTTTTGTTTTTATTTTAAATACCAACACTTTATTCGATTAAATCGGGCGTGATTATAGAGTAAGCACTCGTTATTAACAATGTTTTACTGAAATTAAGACACCAAAGGTCGTCTGAAAACACCGAAATTCATTTTTCAGACGACCTTTTTCAAAAAATTCGTGCAACGCAAGAATGTCTAGCTTGTTTTGCAGACAAGGGTTTATGTTCATACAAAAATCTATTTGAAGTCTCTTAAACCGCCTTTCAATGAAATATCCCGCAATGCTCAATTCCCCATCCCAAGCTGCAACATCCCGATATAAATTTTCATTTTCTTGCATCCGGCCTTATCGAAATCAGCCGAAACATCCCCATAATACTGCCGTTATACCACTTCATATTTGAAAGAAAGCGATGACTGCCATCCTGATTATCCTCGGTCTGATTGCCATAGCGGTCGGCATTTTTGGCACGATTTACCCCGCCTTGCCGGGATTGGGCTTGATGTTTGTCGGCGCATGGCTGTTGGGCTACGCCGGCGACTATCAGGTTTTCGGTTCCGGCACACTCATTTTCCTTGCCGTTGTCGCCATTTTCGGCACAGCAATGGATTATGTCGCGGGCGCGTTGGGGGCAAAATATACGGGGGCGAGTAAAACCGCCGTCTGGGGAGCGTTTATCGGCGGTATTGTGGGCGCATTCTTCGCCATCCCCGGCCTGCTGTTAGGCCCTCTGATTGGTGCAGCCAGCGGCGAATTCATCGCCCGCAAAGACAGTTGGCAGGCTGGCAAAGTCGGCATCGGTACGTTTATCGGCTTTATCATCGGTACGGTTGCCAAAATCGGCTGCGCGCTGACCATTATGCTGACTGTCCTATCCGTATGGCTGGCTTCGTTTTTCTAAGCCATATCTTCAAAAACCAAAGGTCGTCTGAAAATTCAGACGACCTTTGGTTTTTGAACGCTTATTTGTTACAGCAGGCTTTGTATTTCTTACCGCTGCCGCAAGGGCAAGGGTCGTTGCGTCCGGTTTTGTCGCCTTCGCGGCGTACCGTTTGCGGTTTGTTGATGATTGCCTGCCAATACCAATAAATATCCAGCAACACATGCGGCAGCTCGGATTCGAGCTGGGCGAGTTCTTTTTCGGTCAGGTGCAGGATGATTTCGCCGTTTCGTTCTTCATCGTAAATCCCGCCCAAAGCCATAATCGGATAGAACAAATCTTCAAATTCTTCCTGATCAACCGCCTCAAACCAATCGGTCGGAACGATATCCAAAGCATAGAGATAAGCGTTACACCAAGTATAAATATCGGGATTGGAGGCGGCATCTTCGTATAACCACAAATCGGGCAGCATTTTTTTACTGAGTTTGATGCGCAAATCCGCCGCCAAGCCGATGACCAAACGCTCGATTTCGGTGCGCTCTTTGGCATCAAATAAGGATTCGTCGCCCAAAACTTCAGGCAGCCAGTCATTCGGGTTCAGCGCATCGGGACCGCTCAACAAAGCCATCATAAACGCCTGCACCTCATCGCAGCGCATGGTGTTGTGGTGTTCCGATTTGGCATCGAGCAGCTCCATCAGGCGTACGCGCGACGCTTCGTCAAATGCTTGCAATTGCATGGTTATTCCTTAATTTTAAATGGTATGTTTATAGTGGATTAACTTTAAACCAGTACGGCGTTACCTCGCCTTGTCCTGATTTAAATTTAATCCACTATATTCTCTGAGGGGTCGTCTGAAAACGGTTTAGCCGATACGTTGGCGCATTTGCTCGAAAAGGCATACGGTTGCCGCCATGGCGACGTTTAACGACTCGGTCTGTCCCAGCATCGGGATTCTGACGCTGCCGTCGACTTTTTCCAAAATTTCCCGACTCACGCCGCTGCCTTCATTGCCGAAAACCCAAGCGCAAGGAGCATTTAAATCCAGTTGGTACAAGTCGGAAGGGTTTCGCCCGTCTAAAGCGGTCGCCCATATTTTGTCCTGATAAGCATCCAGCCACTGCGGTAGAAAAACGCGGCTGTATATGCCCAACAGAAAATGCGCCCCCATACCCGCGCGCAATACTTTGGGCGACCAAATATCGACGCAGTCATTACCCAACACAATCTGCCTGATGCCCGAAGCTGCCGCGCTGCGTAAAACCGTCCCGACATTGCCCGGGTCTTGCAGCCTGTCCAACACCACGCAGTCGCCGTTTAAAGGCAAATCCCCTTGCGGCGGAATCTCTATCCAAGTCATCACATCGTCGGCATCGTTCAGACTGGTGATTTTAGACAAGGCTTCGTTTCCGACCCAAGTAATAACATCTTCGTCCAAGCTGCTGATTAAATTTCGGATTTCAGGATGCGTGTTTTTACTTTCGGGCAAATACACTTGTTTGGGCGTGTATCCTGCCTCTAAATAGACCTGCAAAAGATGCACGCCTTCCAACACGGTTTGCCCGTATTCACGGCGTGCTTTAGATTGTGTCAACAGCTTGGACAAATGCTTGAGTTGCTCGTTTTGCGCGGAGGTAATCAATTTCATGTGCCGCATTATATAGCGGATTCAAATAAAAAGGATACAGCTCAATACCGTCCGACTTTGTTCAACCCGCTTTTTCAGACGACCTCAAGA
>CALDNV010000009.1:0-1582 GCA_937914605.1 uncultured Neisseria sp. | reverse complement strand
GTGTCGGACATCAGGAAAGGGCTTGCCCGAACACAGGAGGAAATAACAACCGAGAGAATCTAGCGGACATCAACCCAGCGTCCGCCGTTTCGTTCATCGCCGACGTAGCGTACTTTGTCGCCTGCCGTCGTCAGGTTGTGATCGAAATAAGCCTTGCAATAACCCGGCTTGTCGGGGCGGATATAGGTTTTCTTGACCGTTTGGCAGTTGTCCTCGACAACATATTTACGTCCCAAGCTGTATTTGGTCTTATGTTCGCAAACCTTTTCCAGCTTCGTATAGCGCATCATGCGGTTCAGCTCCTGCGCGTCGCAGCGACCCGCGCCCTCCGCAATCGCGTCTGTCAAACCCGCCATTTCAGCTGTTTCCGAACTTATCGGACACATTTTGAGAAAATTTCGCCGCGCTTTCAGCGTATCACCCATCTTTTTATGCCTAATCGAAAAATAACGCTTAATCGACGGCTCACACTCGCTCGGACGGTCGCCCGAAGACAGGCACAAAACCGCCTCGCACGCCAAGCGAGTATCACCGTTCATCACATCGTCGGCAAAAGCCGCAGGAGCAGCCCCCAGTATGGCGGCAGCCAGTAAACCCAAATAAGATTTATTCATACACACACCTTTTTAAATTTCCGCCGAACAGCGGGTATTGAAATAATGGATGAAAAAAAGGATAATCTGCGTACCCCTACGAGATTATCCAATTCTCCCAAAGCCGCCTTTGAAAGAAAGCGGCTTTTTTATTGCCAAGCAACCGTTCGAACCTGAAATTTGCGACCGTCCTGAACGATATTGACGCATAAATCTTTATTACCACGCATCAACAGGTCAACCTGCTTGGATGCAGCCTTCATGCTTTCGTAAGTGCCAATCACAATTTGTTTGACGGGCTTGCGGAGTTTCTTCATGTTGCTTCCTTTCGCTTTTAGATGAAGTGAAGGTCGTCTGAAACGTTTTCAGACGACCTTATACAAACTTGATTATTTATCAATTTCAGTTTTTAAATCCGGTTTAAAGGTTAAATCCATATATTTATATCGATCCGAATGACCGGGATAGGACAAAAAACACTTAACGTCACAATTGTTTTCTAAGGGTAACTGCCCAGCTATATATAGATCATGTGCATTTTTCTCAGGAGGCAAATTAGTTGTACACCTGTTACTCAAAATCTCCTGCAACACAAGATCAAATTCCTGTGCTGTTTCTCGGGTTGAATCTCCTTTCTGTCCGTACATAAAGGCGAAAAAGGCTTTAATCAACAATTTCCGTTCTTCCTTGCTGTAATCGTCTTGAGGAATCATGCCCTGTGAAATCATGCGCTCCAGCATTTCATGTTCTTCCTGATCGCGGTGGTATTCCGTTACATGGTGCAGTTTGGCACCTATGTTTGCCTTCAGTCGGGCTAAGGTGTCGTTCTCTTGCTTCATTTCGTGTCTCCGTCAAAACAGGTAACTCTGATAACTACTTTCCATTCAGCTCTCGAATTCGATCACTCAATTCTGCCATTTGTCCTTCATCTAGGTTAAACATCTAATACCCACATACAAACAAGTGCAATATAACTCAAGATAATAAAT
>CALDNV010000008.1:0-4371 GCA_937914605.1 uncultured Neisseria sp. | reverse complement strand
GTACGGCAAGGCGAGGCAACGCCGTACTGGTTTAAAGTTAATCCACTATATTTTTAGCAGCCGTAGCGTGGGCTTTGCCCACGAATAAACATAAATAATTTGATTCGGATGTTCGGGCAGAAGGTCGTGGGCGAAGCCCACGCTACGATTTGCTGCAACGGCAACTTGTTCCTTCCCCCGTCCGACGGGGGAAGGTTAGGATGGGGGTGGCTTTATGGTTTTAGGTAAAATCAAATTCGTGCAAACCGTAGGGCTGCTCTCTCCAGCCAGACGGGAGAGCCAGCCGCCCGTAGCGTGGACTTTGCCCACGAATGAACATAAATAATTTGATTCGGATGTTTGGGCAGAAGGTCGTGGGCGAAGCCTACGCTACGGATTGGTTTATCTCTTGAATCTGTATCCACTTGACGAAGGGTCGTCTGAAAACAGAAATCCTCAATTTTTCAGACGACCTCAATAACAGACTTTCAATTCAATCTACGCTTGCTGGATAGCACCAATAAGAAGGTAATTTTTACAATTGAAATTTACGGCAACTATTTACATTATCTACGCCATAATAATTTTCCGCATCCAATTTATTATTTCTATAAAATATAGGTATTCCTCTAAAATATTTATTTAAATCAATATCTCTATCTCCATCCCCATCACTTAAGGTATGTTTTCCTTTCCAATTAACGTAGTATTTAGAAGGCGCCATAACCAAACACCCGCTTTTATGATTTAAAATCAAAATATTATTAGTTTCATGATAATGCGAAGAATTTTCTTCCAAATCCTCTACCATGCCTCCTTCTATATGCATAAATATCGAATACTTGCCATCAGGCGAAGATTCCAGATAAACCATTTCAGATACACAATTATCTACTTTATCTTTTTGATAACAGCCATCTTGTAAGGAATATGTTTTTATTCCTTTATTTTTCATCGTATAGCGCATAAAAATATTTTTTTTATTTGGCTTTAAAAACTCTAACTGCCCATAACCCAACAAATTTTGCACTTCATGAACAGGAAAAATATTTTGTTCTGCCATAGCGAAACTACTATAAATAAAGAATAATAAAACGATTTTCTTCATATCAATCCACCCTTGCCGTATTACTCCTACTCGTGCTTAAGCTTCTGCTCCCGCGCCCAGTCCACCATATCTTTAGGATAGTACAGATACTGCCGCAGGGAGGTATCGTCCAAGTCTTTTAAATAGGCGACTGCGGCGGATTCAAAGCTCCAGTAGCCGATATAGCCCCCATATTCGGGATCTTGGTTCAAATGTGTGTCAATCAGGAGATTACCGATTTTTCGGTTGCCTTCGTACCAGCCGGAGAGGTAAGCGTTGAGATATTTCAGGGATTCTTCCTTGCTTTCCGCCATGATTGCTTGCAGCAGGGGTTTGCGGAAGTTGTGTCCGCCTTTGGCAAATTTGGCGCTGGGATCAAATTTCGTGGGTAGTGCCATATTTATCAAAGCTCTGAATGATGGATCGTAATACATTTCGTCATCTTTATAGGGATCTAGGCTGTCTTTAATGGTTTCCAGCCAATCCATCCGTTCGAACAATAGGCAAAGTCCGATAATGTTGGGCTGCTTTTCTCCCGCCCACTCCTCAGGTCCCCAAACAAACATAATGTCTTCCTCCTGCCCGTATTGCCTGTGTATATCCAGGCATTGCTTACAGTAATAAACTATTTGATTCATACGCTTCTTGATTTCTTCTATCGGAAATCCTGCAGTGTATTCGGTAAGCATTGTTAGATAAAGCTGTTGAGGCAGTGCATCTGAAGGAATAGTTGAGTCACTCTTACTTTCTTCTATCCACTCTTGCAGCAGTTGTAGATTTTCAGAATAACTGGTTTTAAAAAAATCTTCTTTAAACAATCCCTGGCGGTCTTTATTGCGATCATATTTAACTTGATTGGTCATTTTAGTCCTTTAAATAGACAAGTTATTTAATATCGTCTGCATCTGGTTTCTGCATTTTTCCGACGTTTTTTTGCATTTTCATAGTTTTTTTGTGCTTTTAGCCTTTGCTCCGTTATCGAACAGTCGATTCTTTACCTAGAGAATGTGGTCGGCAGGTTTGTGATGACGGTGTATCAAAACCATATGAACAATTAAACAGGACGACTGCTATTGGCAAAGAGGTCGTCTGAAAACTTTCAGACGACCTTGATAGAGGTTGGATTTCCGCCAATCTACGCTTGCTACACTCCTACGGATGTTTTGAAAAAAGCGTTTTCCGGAATAGGCGTCTGCGCTTTTAATGTTTATATCGACGGTATCGGTATTTTTGCCGGAGATAAACTCTACTGGCTGTGACACACTGCCGAACAACACAGCATTATGATAGGAATAGCCCGATTACTCAAAATAGTTATCATAAAATCTTCCTTCAAGCTTTTATCGCTGCACATAATATCCCATATCATTTTTTGACGCTGTTTTCTTTGGATTCCCTCTAATGAGGAAACCAAAAATTTCGTTATAAAATGAAAACTTTGTTCAAATATTTGCTGATGATTGAAATTTTATCTTTTAGGACGGTAGAATGCGGGGTTATTGGATAGGAGACATCCTCTAAAATGTTGGAGCTACCTGAATTGTGGTTCCGAGTGTCAAAATTTGAACAATGAAAGTACCGATCATGCAGGAACCTTATTCTCGTGAGGGGAATAATCCCTCATCTCATTCCGGCTCGTTTTGGGAGCGCGAAGTATTGCGCGAAGTATTGCTGGCTTCTTATAAAGAGCAGCGTAGCGCACGTATTTGGCGCAATATTTGGCGTGTTATCGGTGTGATTTTATTTCTCATGTTTATTGCGTCACTGTTTGGAGACGATACCGATGCAGTGCAAAGCAGCGGGGAGCATACGGCAGTGATCGATTTGAAGGGCGAAATCGGCAATGAACTTGATGATCAGGTTGAGATGCTGCGCACCGGTATGGAGGCGGTTTACAATAATCCCAATGCTAAAGCGATTATCATCCGCGCCAATAGTCCGGGCGGATCGCCTGTGGTTTCCAATATTGCGTTTAACGAAATCCGCCGTATGAAATCGGAGCATAAAGACATTCCTGTGTATGTGGTGGCGGAAGATATGTGTGCATCGGGCTGTTATTACATTGCGGCGGCGGCTGACAAGATTTATGCGGACCCGTCCAGCGTGGTCGGCAGTATCGGTGTGATTGGCGGAGGGTTTGATGCGACGGGGCTGATGGATAAAATCGGTATCAAACGTCGTCTGAAAATCGCGGGCAGCAATAAGGGTATGGGCGATCCGTTTTCTCCTGAAACGCCCGCACAAACTCAGATTTGGGAAAAAATGCTGACCGATATCCATAAGGAATTTATTAAATCGGTTAAACTCGGACGCGGAAAGCGTTTGAAAGATCAGCAGTATTCTGATGTTTTCAGCGGCCGCATCTATACCGGTTCGGAGGCTAAAGAAGTGGGATTGATTGATGATTTCGGCAGCGTATATAGTGTCGCTAGAGATGTCGTCAAAGCCCCTGAGCTGGTGAACTATACGCCTGAAGAGGATTTCGGCAAAATATTGGGTCGCCATTTGAGTGCTGAAATGGAGACTAAAGTTAAAGAAAAACTGTCGAAAATATGGTAACACGATTTGTCCATTATTCGTTTGTTGCCGCCCTAGGTAAGTGTGGGGTCGTCTGAAAACGTATTTCTTGGGATGTTTGATGATGTTCCATATGCCATTTATAGGTTGGAAGGTAACAAACCAATGACAAAAAAGCGGCTTGGAAGATGTCCTTGCCGCTTTTTTAAGTACGCTGATATAGGGTAAAGTTATCCGTCCTTCTATTAAAGCGACCGCAGAAGCAGTTTTTTGTATGTCAAACAGTTTTTTGTTGATAATACGAAGGCTCAAGATCGAAACGGCTGAGGCTGAATGTTTATCATGAAATGCCAAGAAATGTTTGAGGTCGTCTGAAAAGCCATTTTGTCATTTCATCCGTGTGATAAAAGTTTGTCAGTCGGCGTTAGCGCCCCGATTTTTGCATCCAACCCCTTCATATCTTATAAATATTATGATTAATGTCCAACATCTAGATTTTTACTACGGCAATACGCAGGCATTGTACGATGTCTCGGTTGAGCTTCCGCAGGGCAGTATTACCGGATTAATCGGACCTAATGGTGCCGGCAAATCCACTTTGATGCGTTGTATGGCAGGATTGGAAATCCCGACATCCGGCGATGTCTTGCTTGACGGTCTGCCTATTCTTGATAACCCGCGCGACAGCTTTTCCAAACTCGGCTACCTGCCTGATTTTTTTGGGTTGCCGGATGGTTTGAGCGTGATCCAGTGCTTAACTTATGCCGCCAAATCCCGCGGTATTCCTG
>CALDNV010000007.1:0-4373 GCA_937914605.1 uncultured Neisseria sp. | reverse complement strand
ATAGTACGGCAAGGCGAGGCAACGCCGTACTGGTTTAAAGTTAATCCACTATATGCACGAACCGACAAGCCCAAAGCACAATAATCAGACGGCTTTTAAGGATTTTTATCCGGTTTCGCTATATAATCAGAGCCTAATACTCCGTATTCAGATGAGAAAGCCCGTTATGAAACTCATACCACTCCTCGCCTTCTTTACCCTTGTCGCAAGCGGCAGTGCAGCGGCGGCCGAAATGGCAAAAGTTGAAGGTGGCAGCTATCGCCCGCTCTATCTGAAGAAAGAAACAAGCCTCATTAAAGTCAAACCCTTCCAAATCGACAAATATCCCGTTACCAATGCCGAATTTGCAGAGTTTGTCAAAAAACACCCGCAGTGGCAAAAAGGCAAAGTCAGCTCTAAACAAGCCGAACCTGCCTACCTCAAACACTGGGTTAAAACCGGCAGCAACAGCTACGCGCCCAAACCCAACGAACTGAAACATCCGGTAACCAACGTATCTTGGTTTGCCGCCAATGCCTACTGTACTGCGCAAGGCAAACGCCTGCCGACCATAGACCAATGGGAATTTGCCGGACTTGCCTCTGCCACACAGAAAAACGGTTCTGCCGAACCCGGCTACAACCGTACCATTCTTGACTGGTATGCAGACGGCGGCAGAAACGGCTTGCGCGATGTCGGCAAAAGCAAACCCAACTACTGGGGCATTTACGATATGCACGGCTTGATTTGGGAATGGACGGAAGACTTCAACAGCAGCCTGCTCTCGTCTGGCAATGCCGATACGCAAATGTTTTGCAGCGGCGCATCCGTAGGCTCCAGCGACCCATCGAATTACGCCGCCTTCCTGCGCTACGGCATACGCACCAGCCTGCAATCCAAATACGTCCTGCACAACTTGGGCTTCCGTTGCGCCTCGAAATAACCGGTTTCATCACCAAAGCAGCTTTGGCGGTACTGAAAGGTATCGCCTTTTTTTGTCCATACAAAAGGTCGTCTGAAAACATTTCGTTTCTCCGAAACCGTGTTTTCAGACGACCTTTTTGGATGATTGGGTTTCGTTAAGCTGAATGGTTGCATACGTTCTGTAAACCTTGCTCATCATTTTCTTCAGATGATTCAAATCAAATATTAATTACATATAACTAATAATATTGTAATAACACTATACAATATAACTAATTCTAAATGACTAAATATAGTCATAAGGATTTGGTTGATATTTTTTAAAAAATTCAAAAATGGAGAATGAAAAGATGAAACTAAACTTATCCGTCAAACCGCTGTGTTTGGTGTTGTCCCTTGTTTTTGCAAATGTTTGTGTTGCGGAAGGTATTGCGACAGGAGCGATGCACAAAAACGGTTCTACCGCATTGGGCAAAGAATCGAAGGCGGGGGAAAATGCGACCGCGTTGGGCGACAAAGCGGCTGCGGCGGGTTATAAGTCTGTTGCTGCAGGCTATGATTCAAACGCTTCAGGTTTGAGCGCGTCTGCATTTGGCAGCGAGGCTAAGGCGGAAGCATTGCGGACGGTTGCCGTCGGTTTCAGGGCGAATGCAAAAGGAACCAACGATATTGCCGTCGGCGGCGCATCGAAGGCTTCTGGCGGACAGTCGGTGGCGGTCGGTTTGATGTCGCAGGCAACGGGTTTGCGTTCTATCGCGGTCGGCGAAAGCGCGAAGGCTGCCGATATTGATGCGGTTGCGTTTGGACGCGGCAGCGAAGCCAATGCACTCAGTTCCACTGCTGTCGGGGATAGGGCAAAAGCCAACGGTACGCAGGCGGTTGCGCTGGCATCTGCTGCCGAGGCAAACGGTTATCAGGCGGTTGCAGTCGGTACGCGCGCGGTTGCCGAAGAAACCAACAGCGTGGCATTGGGCGTGGAATCTTCGTCCACCGCGCTCAACGGTCTTGCCGCAGGCACGCGCGCACGGGTACGGAAATCGGGCGGAACGGCTTTGGGCGCAGGTGCTGCCGCATTTGAGGAAAAATCCGCTGCTTTGGGCTACAAAGCAGAAGCACGTCAACAAAACTCCGTAGCGCTCGGTACGGACAGCGTTGCCGATACTGCGGCAGGCGTTGCCGGCCATGACTTTTCCACCGGCGCGGCAAGTACGGAAACGGGTAAGGCATGGGTATCGACTTTGGGCGCGGTATCTGTCGGCAGCGAACAAAACAGCCGCCAAATTACTAATGTTGCTGCGGGTAAGGAGGATACGGACGCGGTCAACGTTGCCCAAGTGAAGAGCCTTGCCCGCCAAACCCAAAGCAGCCTTGCCGCAGCCGAGAGCAATCACCAGACCCAAATCGCCGCTTTGCGCAACGAAGCCAAAGTCCGTATGGACAAACTTGAAGAGCGCGCCGATTCAGGCTCCGCCGCTGCAATCGCAGTCGGCAGCCTCGGACAGGCATATCAGCCGGGACAAGGTGCGGTTTCCGTCGCAAGCGGTATCTGGCGCGGTAAAAGCGGTTACGCCGTAGGTATTTCCAAAGTATCCGCCAGCAGCAAATGGCTGGTTAAAGGCTCGGCAGTCGGCGCGGCGAAAGGCGGTGCGGGCGGCGGCGCCAGCGTAACCTACCTCTGGTAATCGTTGTTAGGTGTATCGCCGAAAGGTCGTCTGAAAACATTCCGTTTCTCCGAAACCGTGTTTTTCAGACGACCTCGTTCTTGATAATTCCCTATTTGTCCCAATTCTGTCGATGTTATTAATTTTCGACAGAACAAAATGAATCCCAAATACGCCCCGCTTTTCCAACCTTTCACACTGAACAACGGCGTAACCGTCAAAAACCGCCTTGCCGTTGCGCCCATGACCCATTTCGGTTCGCACGCCGACGGTTTAATCAGCGACCAAGAGCGCACGTTCCTCGGCAACCGCGCAGGTGATATAGGTCTCTTTATCTCCGCCGCCACTTTGGTTCAAGACGGCGGCAAAGCTTTTCGCGGACAGCCCGAAGCTACGGGCGAACACTGCATCGACAGCCTGAAAGAAACCGCCCAAATCATTCAAAAACAAGGCGCGAAAGCGATTTTGCAAATCCATCACGGCGGCTCTAAAGCGATGGCGGAACTCAACCGCCGCGACAAAATCAGCGCGTCCGCCAGCGAGGAAGAAGGTGCGCGTAAAGCGAGTGCCACAGAAGTGGAAGAACTCATCGCCTCATTCGCCCAAGCTGCCGATTTGGCGATTCGCGCAGGCTTTGACGGCGTGGAAATCCACGGCGCGAACGGCTATTTAATCCAACAGTTTTACTCCGCCCAAAGCAACCGCCGCAGCGATCAATGGGGCGGTAGCTTGGAAAACAGAATGCGCTTTCCGCTCGCCGTCGTCGATGCCGTTGCCGCCGTCCGCAACAAACACCAACGCAACGACTTCATCATCGGCTACCGCTTCTCGCCCGAAGAGGCAGGCGAAGACGGGCTGACCATGGCCGAAACCGGCGCACTGATTGACGCGCTGGTGCAAAAGCCGCTGCAATACCTGCACGTTTCCTTGTGGGAATTCGATAAGAAAATCCGCCGCGGCGGCGATACGGCGCAAACCCGTATGCAGTTCATCCATGACCGCATCAACGGCAAGCTGCCCCTTATCGGCGTGGGCAACCTGTTTACCGCCGACGATATTCTGGCAGCGTTTGAAACCGGCTGGGCGGAATTTATCGCATTGGGCAAAACCGTCATGATCAATCCGCACATCGCCACACAAGTCAGTGAAGGCCGCGAAGCCGAAATCGAAACGCAACTCGACCCGAAGCGCGCCGACCATTACGGCTTCCCCGACATCCTGTGGGAATTTTCCGCCAGCGGTACGCAATCGTGGCTGCCACCGGTAAAAGGCGCGGACTGGAAGCCGGTAGATGCCTAATTGACTGTAACGACAGCTTAAAACGGCAAAGATCACGTTTGCTGTTTGATGAGGTCGTCTGAAAAGGTTTCGGCATACACATAACCTTTTCGCTATGACTGAGAGGTCGTCTGAAAAATCAAATACGAGATTTCAGACGACCTTTTTATTGTTTTGCTTCAAGGAAATGACGGTTGATGTCCCAGTCGGCTTGTGGTGCGGATGAACATGTTTTATCGGGCGAAGTAGGAGGTAAACAGCATGGTGTTGTCGTTGTTTAGCCTATGGGTCATCTGAAACGGGAAAAGGCAATGCGTGTGATGAGATGGTTTGGTGGATGTGGTTTTAAAAGTGTTGTTATATGTCATATATTATTTTAATTTAAATCAGGCAGTTGAAAAAAAGGAGAGGTTTTTTTAACTTGCGGTTTGGGTACTTTGTCATATATATGTTTTAATTCATGCTTTGAGTTGTAATGCTGTTATTTATAATCACTTGAAAACCTGCGGTTGTTTGTAATATAACTAAATT
>CALDNV010000006.1:0-4379 GCA_937914605.1 uncultured Neisseria sp. | reverse complement strand
GTACTGTCTGCGGCTTCGTCGCCTTGTCCTGATTTAAATTTAATCCACTATAAGTCATATCACTTGCCCCATTCAAACAACAATATAAAAGGTCGTCTGAAAACCCTGATTGAGGATTTTCAGACGACCTTTGCCTTTACCGGTTGGCCTGTTCGGATATTAGAAATCCAATTCCGCTTTCAGCCAGTAAGTACGCGGCATACCGACGACGGCAAAGCTGCGGTCGTATTGGCCGCGTTGTACCTGCCAGTAGTTTTTGTTGAACAGGTTTTCTACCGAGCTGCTGACGGTCAGGGTGTTTTTACCCAGTTTGGTTTTGTAGCGCGCGCCTACGTCAACCAAGGTATAGGATGGGAAGGCGTATTGCTTTTGAGTGTCTTGGTAAGACTTGCTGAAGTACGAAACGTTGCCGTTCAATGTCAAGCCTTTGGCAAACGGGGTATCCCATTCCACGCCCGCTTTGGCAATCACGCGCGGGTTGGCGACTTGTACGCCGTTAACCAAATTGTCGGCAAAATTCGGATAATCTTTTACGGTTGATTGCAGATACATCAGACCGAAAGTCGGACGCAGGGTTTTGTTCAACAAGTTGGCATAGGTATTGAACTCGATACCGCGGCTGCGTTCTATGCCTTGCTCCGAACCGCTATAAGCCAAGCCTGCATTTTTGCGCGCTGCGAAATCAGTTCCTGAAGTCGTGTTGCCGCGCCAGTAGCCCGGGCGTTTGATTTGGAACGCGTTTAAAGTGGTGACAAAGTCGCCCCAGTTTTTGCGTACGCCGACTTCAAATTGACGGCTGACGCGCGGATCTGCCATCGTTACATGACCGTCATCATCGGTACGGATGTCGGACGGCTCCAAATCTTCCATATAGTTGCCATAAACCACCAAATCAGGCTGCGGAACCCATGCCGCCATCAACATCGGGCTAAAACGGCTCGCATCCGCTTTACGGCCGTTTAATTTGTTTTTCTGCTCGACGGCTTGGAAACGTCCGCCCAAAGTGAGGCGGTATTTGTTGTCGGCAAAACCAAGCGTGTCAGATACTGCCAAACTGTTTACTTTGATCACGGTATCCACTGAAGGCGTTGCACTCCATGCGCTGCCTAAGTTGGAATCCAATTTTGCCAATTGGGTCGGAATATCAAGGCTTGGATCGATAACACTGCTTTTCGTTTGGCGTGCGCCTTGATAAGTAGTACGTTTGCGGTCGATTCGGTCAAATGCGCTACTCCAGTTGTGGCTTACCGGACCGGTTTCAAATTCGCCGCGCGCAGTCAGATTCATACTGAGCGTTTTGAAACGCTGGTCGGTCAAACGTGCGCGACCTGAATTGTAGGTCAAACCGCTGCTCGTAACGGTCGGAGAGGCGAAATTACCATAATAGCGCGCATTGTTGTAGCCGATACCGCCTGTAATTTGGGCATTTTCAAACGCATCCCATTCGAAGGTCAGCATATTGGTCTGACCGCGCGTGTTTTGAGCCTGCCAGCTCGGCGCCAGATTCACTTTGCCTTCAGGCGCGTCAAACAAGCGGCCGTTGGCGTTTTGAATATCCTGAATACGCGCGCGGCCGCCGTTGGTTTTGCGTTTTGCGTAGATGGAGTCGAACGCCACGCGCAGTGTTTCGCCGCGGTAGTCGGCATTTAAGGCAAATTCTTTATTGTCTTCGCTGTAACCATGGCGCGGGGTGTCGCCGTGGCGCAGTTTACCGTTGGCACGCACGCCGAATTCTTTGTTTTCGCCGAAACGTTGACCCAAGTCGAATGTGCCTTGGGCGCGGTTGTTGCTGAACCAGCCCAAGCCGATTTTGTGGTTGCCTTCATCGGCGGCTTTTTTGGTTTCGATATTGACGGAACCGGATACCGCGCCTTCAGGGTCCATGCCGTTTACGGCGGTGGACGCGCCTTTAATCAGTTGTGCGGAGCCGACTTGCACGCTGGCTGTGCCTTGCGTGCCGTACATACCTGCCAAACCGTTGACGCTGAATTGGCGCGCATCAAGCTGATAACCGCGGAAATACAGGCCGGTCAGCGTGTTGCTTTCTCCGCCAAACTGCCAAACGGAAGCGTCTTTTTTTGCTACGGCATCCACCAAAGTACGCGCTTCGGTGTTGTTAAGGGCTTGTTCGTCGTAGTTGACGACGGTAATCGGCGCGGTAAAGGCATTAGCTTTGCCCAATACGCCCAAATTTACGCGGTCGCGCAAGTCGCCGTCGCTGGCGATGGAGTAAGAGCGGGCGGCTTTGACGCGTTTGGCGTCGGCGCGGACATGGACTTCCTGCAACTGCTGTTGCACTGGGGCTTCGGGCATCGCTTCATCGGCTGCATAAGAAAACGCGCTCATAATCAAAAGCGGCATCAGGGCTAATTTGCTGTTCATAAATTCCTTCTGTCTTTGAGGTGGGTTATTTTTGTTGCAATAAGCGTTAAAAATCACAAAGTAATTTTGCTGCGGAATTATATTTGATAACATTCTGCTTTTCTATAAAAAGTGATGATAACCATTTGTAAAAACAAAAATACAACATAAATCAAAACTTTTTCCATAGTAATTGTAAATTATTTTATTAAGCGGAGAATCCGGGTTTCAGACGACCCCTGCCCGCCGCCTGCCTCAAGAGACAACGCACATGCAAAAATGGCAAACCGAGCTTTATTCCACGCCGTCTTGGCTGTTACAGACCTTGTTGATGGTCGCCGCCGCCTCGGCGGTGATTCTGTTTTTGGCACGCGAAACGCGCTTCGGGCGCGAGTTCGCCTATATCCTGCGGCTGTGCCTGACGCCGAAAAGCGCGGTCAAAGTATTGCTGCTGATTACGGCGATGATTGCGCTGCTGTTAACCGAAGTGCGGCTGAATGTATTGAGTACCTTTATGTCCAAAGGGCTTTACGACTCGATGCAGGATTTGAACGCCTCCGCGTTTTGGATGTTTGCAGCGATGAACGCGGGCGTGGTGTTGGTGCGGGCGTTTAACAACGTCGTCAACGACTTTCTCGATCAAGGCTTGGCGATTAAATGGTCGGAGCGGCTCAATGAAGTGCTGACAACGCGCTGGCTTGCCGACAAAAACTACTACCGCCTGCAAATGCGCCGCCATGCGCCGGACAACATCGACCAGCGTATCCAGCAGGACGCGCAGGATTTCATCGCTTCGACCATAGAATTTGTGCGCGGCATGGTCAATTCGGTCGTTACCTCGCTGGAATTTGCCGTTGTTTTGTGGGGCTTGGCGGGCATCCTGACCGTGTTCGGCTTCGACATTCCGCACGGCATCGTCTGGTTTGTCTATATGTTTGTGATTTTGGCGACCTTTATCGCCATGTGGATAGGCAACCCTTTGATTCGTTACAACTATGAAAACGAAAAGCTCAACGGCGACTACCGTTATTCCCTCATCCGCGTACGCGACCACGCCGAAAGCGTGGCATTCTACAGCGGCGAACAACACGAACACGACCAACTTGCCGACCGCTTCAAAGCCATCATCCGCAACCGTTGGCGCATCGCCCGCCAAAGCGTCTGCTTGAGCGGCTTTAACGACATGTTTACCAACGGAATCAAGCTCTTCCCCATTATTTTGCAAGCCCCGCGCCTGTTTGCCGGACAAATCAAAATCGGCGACATCCAGCAGACCGTCCAAGCCTTCGCCCGACTGCAAAACGCCCTGTCCTTCTTTCGGATGTTCTACAACAAATTCACCGCCTACCGCGCCCGACTGGAGCGTCTGTACGGCTTTTTGCTGAGTACGGAAGAACAACACAGCGCGCAGCAACCCGACATTACCGAAGTTTCAGACGACCTCTCGCTGGAAAACGTCGTCCTGTTCCGCCACAACGGCGAAATCCTGTTGAGCGGCATCAACGTCAACCTCAAAAGCGGCGATTCCTTGCTGATACGCGGCCCGAGCGGTTGCGGCAAAACCTCGCTGCTGCGCGCGCTGGCGGGGCTTTGGCCGTTCGGCAGCAGCGGTAAAGTCAGCCGTCCGCCGCATCAAGACATCCTCTTCCTGCCACAACGCCCGTACACAGCGCAAGGCAGCCTACGCGACGCGATTTGTTATCCTGATATCGACAAACAGCATCCCGAACTAGCCGAAGCCATGAATACCTGCCGCTTAGGTTATCTTATTGATAAATTAGACAAAACCGACGACTGGCAACACAAACTCTCCCCGGGCGAACTGCAACGCGTCGCCTTCGTCCGCGCCCTGCTCTCGCAGCCCAAAGTCATCCTGCTCGACGAAGCCACCGCCGCCTTGGACGAACCGACCGAAGCCCTGCTCTACCGCGCTTTGAAACGCAAACTGCCGCAGAGCATCATCATCAGCATCGGCCACCGCAGCACGCTCAACGAGTTTCACGATTTCAGTCTTGATG
>CALDNV010000005.1:0-4376 GCA_937914605.1 uncultured Neisseria sp. | reverse complement strand
TTGTTGTACCGATTTCCCTGTTGGGCGGTTTTGCCTTTATCTCATACATGGGTATGTCGATTAACGTATTGACCATGTTTGCGATGGTATTGGTGATCGGTATTGTGGTCGATGACGCGATTGTGGTCGTTGAAAACGTTGAG
The DNA here is from genome assembly GCA_937914605.1 of uncultured Neisseria sp. Classification (GTDB taxonomy): domain Bacteria; phylum Pseudomonadota; class Gammaproteobacteria; order Burkholderiales; family Neisseriaceae; genus Neisseria. Next base: position 4,233 of record CALDNV010000005.1, on the reverse strand, counting down.
CGTATTATGGCGAGCGAAGGTCTGTCGCCTAAGGCTGCAACCAAAAAAGCGATGGGTCAGATTTCCGGTGCGGTAATCGGTATTACTGCCGTGTTGATGTCTGTATTTGTGCCGCTGGCGATGTTTAGCGGTGCAACCGGTAACATTTACAAACAGTTTGCCCTGACCATTGCGGCATCGATCGGCTTCTCCGCATTCCTTGCTTTGACGCTGACTCCGGCATTGTGTGCCACCATGCTCAAACCGATTCAGAAGGGTCATCACGAAGAGAAAAAAGGTTTCTTCGGTTGGTTTAACAAAAAATTTGACAACTGGACACACGGCTATGAAGGCTGGGTTGCCAAAGTCTTGCGCAAGACTTTGCGCATGATGGTTGTCTATATTGGTTTGACTGTTGTGGGCGTATTCCTGTTTATGCGTCTGCCGACTTCCTTCTTGCCGTCTGAAGACCAAGGTAACTTGATGTTGAGCGTACAATTGCCTGCCGGTGCAACCAAAGAGCGTACCGATGCAACTTTGGCTCAAATCACTCAACTGGCAAAATCTATACCTGAGATTGAGAACATTATTACCGTTTCCGGCTTCAGTTTTTCAGGCTCCGGTCAAAACATGGCTTTGGGCTTTGTCATTCTGAAAGATTGGAGCGAACGTACTGCTCCGGGCAGCGATGCGACTTCTATTTCCGGTAAGTTGACCGGTATGATGATGGCTACGCTGAAAGACGGTTTCGGTTTGGCGATTGTGCCTCCAGCCATTATGGAATTGGGTACAGGTTCCGGCTTGACGATTTACCTGCAAGACCGTAACAACAGCGGCCATGCTGCATTGTTGGCCAAGCGCAATGAGCTGATTGACAAAATGCGCAAAAGCGGTTTGTTTAACCCAAGTACCGTTCGTGCGAGCGGTTTGGAAGATGCGCCGCAGTTGAAAATCGACATCAATCGCTCTGCCGCAGCTGCACAAGGTATTTCGTTCTCTGACATCCGTACTGCTTTGGCTTCTTCTTTGGGTTCGTCTTATGTAAACGACTTCCCGAATCAAGGCCGTCTGCAACGCGTGATGGTACAAGCTGATGCGAGTGCCCGTATGCAGCCTGCCGATATTCTGAACTTGACCGTGCCGAATAAATCCGGTGTTGCCGTACCGCTTTCTACCATTGCTACTGTTTCTTGGGTAAACGGTATGGAACAAAGCGTCCGCTTCAATGGTTATCCTGCAATGGAGCTTTCCGGTTCGCCTGTTAATGGCGTATCTTCCGGTCAGGCCATGGCTGCGGTACAGCAAATGGTTGATGACATGGGCGGCGGTTACAGTCTGGAATGGGGCGGCCAGTCTCGTGAAGAGGCCAAAGGCGGCTCGCAAACCGTCGTGTTGTACGCATTGGCCGCTGCCGCTGTATTCTTGGTATTGGCTGCTTTGTACGAAAGCTGGTCTATCCCGTTGGCAGTTATCCTTGTGATTCCGTTGGGCTTGATTGGCGCGGCATTGGGCGTTACGGGGCGCAATATGTTTGAAGCGCTGCTGGGCAGTATTCCGGCATACGCCAACGATATCTACTTCCAAGTCGGTTTCGTTACGGTGATGGGTTTGAGTGCGAAAAACGCGATTTTGATTATCGAGTTCGCCAAAGACCTGCAAGCGCAGGGTAAGAGCGCGATTGAAGCCGCGCTTGCCGCTGCACACTTGCGTTTCCGTCCGATTATCATGACCTCGTTTGCCTTCATTTTAGGCGTGGTTCCGCTGTATGTTGCCAGCGGTGCCAGCTCTGCCAGCCAGCGTGCTATCGGTACGACTGTGTTCTGGGGCATGTTGATCGGTACGATTTTGTCCGTGTTCCTTGTGCCGCTCTTTTATGTCATCGTGCGTAAATTCTTCAAGGAAACTCAGCGCGAACATGAAATGGCAGTAAAACACGCTGCCGAAGCGGGCATGATTTCCCTCGAAGATCAAAATACGGACAACAAGCACTAAGCAAAAAGGTCGTCTGAAAACCTGAAACACGGATTTCAGACGACCTCAAGGAATCCTTATGAACAAAAAGACATTCAAAACGGTATTGAGTACCGTCGCCGCAGCCGTCGCGCTGTCCGCCTGTACCATGATCCCGAAATACGAACAACCGCAGGTTGAAGTTGCCGAAACCTTCAAATACGACACCTTCGACGACGGTATCCGCGCCGCCGACTTGGGCTGGCAGGACTTCTTTGCCGACCCGCGCCTGCACCGCCTTATCGACATCGCGTTGGAACGCAATACCGACTTGCGCACCGCCGCATTGAACGCCGAAATCTACCGCAAACAATACATGATTGCCCGCAACGACCTGCTGCCGAGCATCAACGCCAGCGGTACCGGAACTCGGGTAGGCAGTTTGAGCGGCGGCGTTACCCGCAGCGAATACACCGTCGGTTTGGGCGCGGCAGCCTACGAGCTGGACCTTTTCGGACGTGTCCGCAGCAACAGCCAAGCCGCATTGCAAGGTTATTTCAGCGTAGCTGCGAACCGTGATGCCGCTCACCTTGCCTTGATTGCCGCCGTTGCTAAAGCCCATTTCAACGAACTGTACGCCCAAGAATCGATGGCATTGGCGCAGCGCGTGCTTAAAACCCGCGAAACCACTTACAAACTTTCCCAAATGCGCCACAAAGCAGGCGTGATTTCCGCCGTCGATTTGCGTCAACAGGAAGCCCTGATTGAATCCGCCAAAGCCGATTATGCGAACGCCGTCAAAAATCGCGAACAGGCCCGCAATGCCTTGGCGACCCTGATTAACCAACCCTTGCCGGAAGATCTGCCTGCCGCACTGCCTTTGAGCAAACAGTTCAAAATCACCCGACTGCCAGCAGGCTTGAGTTCCGAAGTCCTGCTGAACCGTCCCGACATCCGCGCCGCAGAACACTCGCTCAAACAAGCCAATGCCAACATCGGCGCAGCGCGTGCCGCCTTCTTTCCCACCATCAGCCTGACCGGATCGGTCGGCACCGCATCCGGCGAGTTGAGCGGCCTATTCAAAAGCGGTACAGGCATCTGGTCGTTCGCACCTTCCATTACCCTGCCGATTTTCAACTGGGGTAGTAACAAAGCGAATCTCGACGTGGCCACGCTGCGTAAAGAAGCGCAAATCGTCGCGTACGAAGCCGCTGTCCAAGCCGCTTTCCAAGACGTATCCAACGCCTTGGTCGCACGCGAGCAACTCGACAAGAGCTATGCCGCGCTAAACAAACAAAGCCGCGCCTACAACGACACCCTGCGTCTCATCAATCTGCGCTACAAACACGGCGTATCCAACGCCCTCGACCTGCTTGACGCAGAACGCAGCAGCTATGGCGCAGAAACCGCGTTGCTTGCCAACCAGCTTACCCGCCTCGAAAACCTCGCCGACCTCTATAAAGCACTCGGCGGCGGTTTGAAACGCGAAACCGTTGGCCAGTCAGCCGCGCAGCAGTAAGACTGTTTGAAATAAACGGCATTAAAAACGTCGTCTTAAAACCGGATATCTGGTTTTCAGACGACGTTTTATATTAGGGTTCGCTTTTTGGATGTTTGGTTAGAGGTCGTCTGAAATCGGAGATTTCCATTTCAGACGAGCTTTTGTCCATGAATGAAAAGGTGTCATCGGAAGAGGGGCTTTCGCCAGTTTGGCTTTTTATAGTGGATTAACAAAAATCAGGACAAGGCGACGAAGCCGCAGACAGTACAAATAGTACGGCAAGGCGAGGCAACGCCGTACTGGTTTAAATTTAATTCACTATACAATGCTCAGTTTGACGGGGATTCCGTTTCGCTCTCCATACAAACACAAAACCCGCTGTCGAGATAGCGGGTTTTGTGTTTTTCGGTTTTGAGTATCTGATATAAATGGGAACGGTATTTCTCGTATATGCGCACTCCAGAGGTAATGAGACAAAAGAAGAGGGGATAATCTGTCGTTTAATGGCTCGGAGCGGACGGCTTCCGAGTGGTTTTGATTATACGCTAATAGAAATAATTATCAATACTAAAAAGATAAGAAATTGTAAATTGCACTTAATGCTATGAAAAATAATAAGATTTAATGAGTGGTGTTGGTGATGTTCGGAGACAATGGAGATAAAAGCGTATTAAGTTGTATCGGTTTGAAGCGTTGTATAGTGGATTAACTTTAAACCAGTACGGCGTTGCCTCGCCTTAGCTCAAAAAGAACGATTCTCTAAGGTACTGAAGCACCAAGTGAATCGGTTCCGTACTATCTGT
>CALDNV010000004.1:0-3307 GCA_937914605.1 uncultured Neisseria sp. | reverse complement strand
CGGCGGTGTCGATAACGCGCTCGACCATGGGCTTGCCGCCGATGCGGTGCAGCACTTTGGGCATTTTGGAATACATGCGCGTGCCTTTGCCGGCGGCGAGGATGACGATGTTGAGGGGTGTGGCGGACATGATGGGCTTTCTCGAATGCAATGTTGATGAAGGGGGTATTTAGGGGTCGTCTGAACGGGGTTTTGGGGTTCAGACGACCTTTTTATTTGGGTTTGGTGTGCGGACGTGGGGATTATGGTTTATTGGGTTTGGGGTTCCAGCGGTACGAGTCGGCATGGCTGCCGTGTTCCAAGCGGTCGAGTGTGGTCGGCTTCAGGGGCGTACGCGCGGATGTGTCGGCGGGACGGCTGTCGAAGTCGTAGCGGTCTGTGGTGCAGCCGCTCAGGATGGTGGCGGCAACGAAAATCAGGGCGAGGGAACGCATGGTTTTCTCCTTGAGAAGGACGGCAGATATGGGAACGAACGGGATGGTGGTTATGTTTGAGGTCGTCTGAAACGGAAAAAACGGTTTCAGACGACCTCTGCGGGCGGATTATTCTTCGGTTTGCGTTTCGGGCGCGGCGTGTCCGGCGCCTTGGGGTTTGTTCCATGTCGTGCCGCGTACGTTTTCTTGGTCGCCGTGCAGCGGTTTGAGGGTGCGGCGTTCGGGGCGGTATTGGTTGTAACGCATATCGCGGGAGTAGGTGCCGTCTTCGTAATAGATGCGCGTGCCTTTTTCGTATTTGGGGCGCAGGGAGGTGTGGCCGGATTCGTTTTGGTAGGTTTCCCAAGTACAGCCGGTCAGGGCGGCTGCGGCGGCGAGGATGAGGGCGGTGTATCGCATGATGGTTGTCCTTGTGGTCGGGCGGCTTGGTGCCGTTGTTCAAACCCGATATTGTAAAGGTTTCAGACGAGTGCCGACAGTTTTTCGGCACATTCGGCGAGCGCCTGCATATCTTTTGCAACGGCGTCGGTAAAGGGCAGGGGATGGGCTTTGCTGCCGAACCATATGGTTTTCATGCCCAGCTCTTTGGCTTGGTGCAGGTTGTCCGCGCTGTCGTCGATCATGATGCACTGTCCGGGATGGGCGTCGAGCAGACGGCAGACAGTCAGGTAGGCTTGCGGGTCGGGCTTGTAGCGCAGCCCGAAGTCGTCCGTGCCGAAGAGTGCGTCAAAACGGTTTGCCAAACCCAATGCCCCGATGATAGCGCGGACGTAAAACGAAGGGCCGTTGGAAAAAACGGCTTTGCGTCCTTTCAGACGACCTAAAACGCTTTCGGTTCCCTCCATGCCCTGCAATTTTGCCAAGATTTGCGCGATGGGATGGCTTTCGCGCAGAAATTCGCGGATGTCGATTTCGGGGTGGTGGATTTGCAGGCCGGCAAGCGTCGCGCCGTATCGGTGCCAATAGTCCTGACGCAGGTCGGACGCCGCTTCTTCGGAGAGCTTGAGGCGTTGCGCCATGTAGCCGGTCATGGCGCGGTTGATGATGTAGAAAATGCCTGCATCGGCGTTGTGCAGCGTGTTGTCGAGGTCAAAAAGCCAGACGGGGGAAAGGTTCATGTCGTGTGTTGGTGCGGATTTTGTTATGATGTTTCGTATTTTACCCGTACAAAGGTTAGAGAATGAAACTGAAATTATCCGCCCTCGCCCTCTTGCTGGCTTCGGCAAACTTATCCGCCCAGACTGAAGTGCGCCTTGCCGTGCACAAATCCTTCAGCCTGCCCCAATCCGTCATCGCGCAGTTTGAAAAAGCCAACGATGCCAAAGTCTCCGTCATCAAAGCGGGCAGCGGCAACGAAATGCTCAACAAGCTGATTCTCAGCAAGGCAAACCCGATTGCCGACGCGGTGTACGGTTTGGACAACGCCAACATCGGCAAAGCGCGCGAAGCAGGCATACTGGCGGCGGCGCAGCCCAAATCCGCGCCCGTTTCAGCGGGGATGCCCGTCATCGCGGCAGTCAATTACGGCTACGTTACCCTCAACTACGACAAAAAATGGTTTGAACAGAAAAAACTGCCGCTGCCCAAAACCTTGCAGGACTTGACCCGCCCCGAATATAAAAACCTGCTGGTTACGCCCTCGCCCGCCACCTCCTCGCCCGGACTTGCCTTCCTGATGGCGAACATCGGCGGCATGGGCGAAGAGGGCGCGTTCAAATGGTGGGCGCAGATGCGTCAAAACGGCGTGAAAGTCGCCAAAGGCTGGAGTGAAGCCTATTACACCGACTTCACCCAAAACGGCGGCGCCTACCCGCTCGTCGTCAGCTACGCCGCCAGTCCCGCCGCCGAAGTCCACTACTCCAAAGGCAAATACAGCGTACCGCCGACCGGCAACCTCTTCCTCAAAGGCGGCGTGTTCCGTCAAGTCGAAGGCGCGGCAGTCTTGAAAGGCGCGAAACAGCCCGAACTGGCAGCGAAACTCGTACAGTGGCTGCAAAGCGGCGAAGTGCAAAAAGCCCTGCCGACCGAAATGTGGGTCTATCCCGCCGTAAAAAACACGCCGCTGCCCAAAGTCTTCGAGTTCGCCCAAGCCCCGAAACACACCGACTCGCCCAGCCGCAACGACATCGACACCAAACAGAAACAATGGGTCAGCCGCTGGACGAAGACTGTGTTAAGGTAAGCGGGAAGGTCGTCTGAAAAACCGCCGCCCCATCCTGTTGAGTGGATATAGTCAAATAACTTTATTTTCGATACGAAACTTACCGGTTGCCATCATTCCCGCCCCCGCCTGCGCGAGGACAGGCTACGGCGGGAATGACGGGATTTGATGATATGCCGTATTTAAAGTTAAGGATGTTGGCTATAAAAAGGGTCGTCTGAAAACCCCAAAACGGTTTCAAACTGATCGAAACCACGTTTCAGACGACCCCTTACCGTTTCGTTTTGAATGAAGGAACCTCATGAAGAAGCCCCTGCTCTACGCCTTCACGCTGACCGCACTTGGCGGCTGTTTCTACACCGAAACCCCTTACAGCCGCACCGCCGTCCTCGACCTGCCCGTCCATTCCCAAACCACCATCAACAAAACCGTTACCGTCAACGCCCCGCCGGGGACGACCGTCATTTATCAGGACAGCGAGCCGGTACACCGCTACGGCTATCCCTACCCGCCTTACCCGCGCCCGTATCCCGCGCGTCGGGTTTACCGGTATTGAAAAATGTCTGTGAAAGCGATTTATGAAAAACTGACCAAGCTGCCCACCATTATTGGTCTGGATAATGAAGTCCTGTTGATTGAGGAACTTCAAAAAAGCGAGATATAGTGGATTAACTTTAAACCAGTACGGCGTTGCCTCGCCTTGCCGTACTAT
>CALDNV010000003.1:0-1430 GCA_937914605.1 uncultured Neisseria sp. | reverse complement strand
TCTTTGAGCTAAGGCGAGGCAACGCCGTACTGGTTTAAAGTTAATCCACTATATCTGTTACTTGCTGCCGTGTATCCAACGTTCAGCCGCTGAGCGGAAACACTTTACAAAAAGGTCGTCTGAAAACCGAAAAATCAGTTTTCAGACGACCTTTGTTTAGCTCAAACCTTCCCGGTTTAAGCGGCGTTAACTTTGTCTTCGCGGCGCAGCAGGGTAATCAGGTCGCTGATGCGCTGTTTCATGCTGCGACGGTCGACGATTTGGTCGATAGCGCCTTTCTCCAGCAGGAATTCTGCGCGTTGGAAGCCTTCGGGTAAGGTTTCACGGACGGTTTGTTCGATGACGCGCGGACCGGCAAAGCCGATAAGGGCGTTGGGTTCGGCAAGCACGACATCGCCGAGGAAGGCGAAGCTGGCGGATACGCCGCCCATGGTCGGGTCGGTCAGGACGGAGATGAACGGCAGGTGTTTTTCAGTCAGAAGATGCAATGCCGCGCTGGTTTTGGTCATCTGCATCAATGAGTTGACACCTTCCTGCATCCGCGCACCGCCCGATGCGGCAACGCAGATGAAAGAGCAGTTGTCGGCTACGGCGCGGCGCACGCCTTGAACGAAGCGTTCGCCGACAACGGAGCCCATAGAGCCGCCGATAAAGCGGAATTCGAAGGCAGCAATCACGACGGGCAGGCCGTTCATAAAGCCTTTCATCACGACCAACGCATCATCTTCGCCGGTGGCCTTGCGCGCGGCAGCCAATCGTTCGGGGTATTTTTTGCTGTCTTTGAATTTCAGCGGGTCGGTCGGTTTGATATTGGCGGCGATTTCTTCGCGACCTTCCTCGTCCAAAAGCAAATTGAGGCGTTCGCGCGCGGAAAGCGGGTTGTGATGGTTACATTTCGGGCAAACTTGGTCGTTTTGCTGAAGTTCGGTTGAGTAGATGGTTGCCGAGCAGGAAGGGCATTTGTGCCACAGGCCTTCGGGAACGTTGGACGAGCCTTCGCTTTTGCTGCGGTTTTTGATTTTAGGCGGTAGGATTTTGTCTAACCAACTCATGGATGACTCCTTGGAATTCGGGATTCAGACGACCTTTGCGTGTGTTTGCGGAAAAGGCCTTAACGGATTGCGTCTTTTAATTCTTTGACCAACGCGCCGACGGCTTCTGCTTCGCGGCCTGCGTTATTTTCAATTTCTTTGACGATGCGGCTGCCGACGATGACGGCATCGGCAACGGCACCGATTTTGCGCGCGCTTTCGGCGTTGCTGATGCCGAAGCCGACGCCGATCGGGATGTCGATATACTTGCGCAAAAGCTCTATTTTACGCGAAACTTCTTCGGTATCCAAACTTGCCGCGCCGGTAACGCCTTTGAGCGAAACGTAATAGACAAAGCCGCCTGCAACGCGGGCGATGGTTTGGATACGCTCTTCGGTC
>CALDNV010000002.1:0-2371 GCA_937914605.1 uncultured Neisseria sp. | reverse complement strand
TCTCTTTGAGCTAAGGCAAGGCAACGCCGTACTGGTTTAAAGTTAATCCACTATACCCGCCGTTTACACATCAAGCCCTATGTTTGCAAAAACATACCCAAGATTGCTTTCCTCAGGCTTTTCAGACGACCCCTGCAACCCAATAATCAGGGTCGTCTGAAATTTTACGGAGTAACGCCATGTCCCGCTCTTCGCTTTTCCTGCCGCTGTTTTTGATTATCTTCGGTGCCGTTTGGTTTTTGAAAACTACGGACATCCTGCCCGCTACTTCGACCATCGTGTCCGCCGGTATGGTGCTGGCGGGGATTGCGGTTTTGGTGATGGACGGTGTCAACAAGCAGTCTATCGTTTCCGGCCCGCTGCTGGTGTATATCGGCGCGGCGGTGTATCTGCACAATCAATACTGGCTCGGTTATTCGCCGCTGGTTGCTTTGGGAATGATGGTGCTGGGCTGCCTGCTGCTGCTTTCGCGCAGCGATATGGTGCCTTATAAGCAGCATAAACAGCAGGATAACTAAGCCCCCCTCCCTGCAAAGGTCGTCTGAAAATGGTATAATCCGCCGTTTTCAGACGACCTGTTTTGTTATCGGAATCCCGTTTTGAAACAGTCAGACCGTTCCCTATCACTCTGCAAAGTTTCCGCCATGACCCAAGACAAAATCCTCATCCTCGACTTCGGTTCGCAAGTTACCCAGCTTATCGCCCGCCGCGTGCGCGAGGCTCATGTTTACTGCGAGCTGCATTCCTTCGACATGCCTTTGGACGAAATCAAAGCCTTCAATCCGAAAGGCATCATCCTTTCCGGCGGCCCCAATTCCGTTTACGAATCCGACTATCAAGCCGATACCGGCATCTTTGATTTGGGTATTCCGGTTTTGGGTATCTGCTATGGAATGCAGTTTATGGCGCACCACTTGGGCGGCGAAGTACAGCCCGGCAACCAGCGCGAATTTGGTTACGCGCAAGTCAAAACCATCGATAGCGAACTGACACGCGATATTTACGACGACGCGCCGAATACGCTGGACGTATGGATGAGCCACGGCGACAAAGTATCCAAACTGCCCAACGGCTTTGCCGTTATCGGCGATACCCCGTCATGCCCGATTGCCATGATGGAAAACGTCGAAAAACAATTCTACGGCATCCAATTCCACCCCGAAGTGACCCACACCAAACAAGGCCGCGCCCTGTTGAACCGCTTTGTCTTAGACATCTGCGGCGCGCAACCGAGCTGGACGATGCCGAACTACATCGAAGAAGCCGTTGCCAAAATCCGCGAACAAGTCGGTAGCGACGAAGTGATTTTAGGGCTGTCGGGCGGCGTGGATTCTTCCGTAGCCGCCGCGTTGATTCACCGCGCCATCGGCGACCAACTGACTTGCGTGTTCGTCGATCACGGCCTCTTGCGCCTGAACGAAGGCAAAATGGTGATGGATATGTTCGCCCGTAACTTGGGTGTGAAGGTGATTCATGTTGATGCCGAAGAGCAATTCATGGCGAAACTCGCCGGCGTTACCGACCCTGAGAAAAAACGCAAAATCATCGGCGCGGAATTTATCGAAGTATTTGATACTGAAGAGAAAAAACTTACCAACGCCAAATGGCTGGCGCAAGGCACGATTTACCCCGACGTAATCGAATCCGCAGGCGCGAAAACCAAAAAAGCCCACGCCATCAAATCGCACCACAACGTCGGCGGCCTGCCCGAAAACATGAAGCTCAAACTGCTTGAGCCGTTGCGCGACTTGTTCAAAGACGAAGTGCGCGAACTGGGCGTCGCTTTGGGCTTGCCGCGCGAAATGGTGTACCGCCATCCGTTCCCCGGCCCCGGTTTGGGCGTGCGCATCTTGGGCGAAGTGAAAAAAGAATACGCCGACTTATTGCGTCAAGCGGACGATATTTTCATCCAAGAATTGCGCAACACTACCGACGAAAACGGCACATCTTGGTATGATTTGACCAGCCAAGCCTTCGCCGTGTTCTTGCCCGTAAAATCCGTCGGCGTAATGGGCGACGGACGCACTTACGACTATGTCGTCGCACTGCGTGCAGTCATCACCAGCGACTTCATGACCGCACACTGGGCAGAACTGCCATACTCGCTGCTCGGCCGCGTTTCCAACCGCATTATTAATGAAGTCAAAGGCATCAACCGCGTGGTTTACGATGTAAGCGGCAAACCGCCCGCCACGATTGAGTGGGAATAAAAGTAAAGATATAAACGCATAAAAAGGTCGTCTGAAATGGTTTCAGACGACCTTTTGGTTTTTATAAAAGAATAATGGAACAAAGAGATGGCTGAAGTGCGTTTAGTCAATATAGTGGATTAACTTTAAACCAGTACGGCGTTGCCTCGCCTTAGCTCAAA
>CALDNV010000001.1:0-2524 GCA_937914605.1 uncultured Neisseria sp. | reverse complement strand
ACAGGGACTTTACAAAGGCCGTCAGGCAAATATCCAAAAGCATAAACTGATTGTCGGCTTACGCCAAAACCATACCCTTCAAGAAACGGCCGATCTTGCTGGATGCAGCGTATCATTAGTCAAATTGGTAATGCGGCAACACAAAAAATCTCAAATCTCACAAGAGAAATGAAAATTGGCTACATTAATGCAAAAAGACGCTTTAATAGAACGAGTTGCCAGTGTACAGGCACTTATTTCCCGCAAAACACATTCAGAGGTGCGCTCGGAAGATCAAGTACGCATTACTGAGTTGCGCGGTTTTCTATACGACACCCAATCGGAAAATATCGACTTTGACCAGGTAGCCATGGAATGTAATGCCTTATATCAAAAGTATTCAATCATGCCTAACATCGAATAACTCCGCCTTATTTCAACGACCACATTCTGCGGTCGTTTTTGTTTTTTCAGTATTGACTTGCCATATACAGTTTCTGATAAAATGATTTTGTTACGAAATCAAGTAAGGCGGAATAAATGGATGAATATCCGAAGAAGCACGGTGGGCGCAGGGAGGGTGCCGGGCGCAAAAGCAAGACCGGTGAGGCCACGGTAGTCAAACGTATCCCGGTGTCGCTGATACCGACGGTGGATGCCATGATTGCTTCTACTACCCTGCCTCAAGGCAGCCTTATACCCATCAATCGGACAACAATAAAAGTCCCATATGCACTCGAGAAAATACCCGCTGGTTTCCCCTCTCCGGCGGAGCCATATGTTGCTGACTATCTCGATTTTAACGAATACCTTATCACAAACCCGTCTGCCACCTTCGCCGCACGTTCCGGCGGATATTCCATGCTTGATGCGGGTATCGGTAAAGACGATATTATGATCATTGACCGCTCCAAAACGCCGAAACACGGCGATATTGTGATGGCGGATTTAGGTAACGAGTTTACGATCAAACGGCTATACAAAGTTCCCGGTCGTAAGCCTGAGCTGCACTCTGAAAACGCTTCCGGCGAGTACCCTGATTTTGTACCGACCGATGAAGATACATGGTCGGTTGTAGGGGTCGTGACTTTCGTCATCAAAGACGTGCGTCAGGGGGGCTGACATGTACGCACTGATAGACGGCAACAGCTTTTACTGTTCCTGTGAGCGGGTATTCCGGCCAGACTTGAAGAACGTCCCTGTCGTCGTCCTGTCAAACAACGACGGTTGTGTGGTCGCCCGCTCTGCCGAAGCAAAGGCTCTCGGCATCAAGATGGGCGAGCCGTATTTCAAAGTAAGGCATTTAGTAACACAAGGCCGTCTGAAAGCCTTTTCCAGCAACTACGAACTCTATGCTGACCTATCCCGAAGAATGATGGAAACCATCGCCGGTTGTGTCCCTGCGGTTGAAGTCTATTCAATTGACGAATGTTTCGCCAGTATGGACGGTATCGAAAACCTCGCCGAACTCGGTTGCCAAATAAGACATCGCGTATTGCAGTGGGTCGGTATTCCGACCTGCGTCGGCATCGCACCGACCAAGACGCTGGCCAAGTTTTGCAACCATCTTGCCAAACGTTACCCCGATCACTTTGGAGGAGTGGTGGTTTGGTCAGATTGGAATGAGGCTGTCCGCCTTCGTGCCCTGCGTAGCCAGGGTCTTGATGAGATTTGGGGAATCGGGGGAAAAACGGCGGCCAAACTGGCGGCACAAGGAATTTATAACGCGTTAGACTTCGTTCGGGCGGATACTGCGACCCTACGCCGGCGATACGGTGTGACGGTCGAACGGACGCAGCGCGAAATGCAGGGCATTGCCTGTGATGGTTTGCACCCCGAGCCGCAAACAAGGCAGAATCTTGTCCGCAGCCGCAGTTTTGGAACGTGTATCGAAACGCCGGAGGCGTTGCAGGCCGCGATTACACATCACATCAGCTCGGGGGCGGAAGCCTTGCGTCGTGACGGACTAGCGGCTTCTGCCGTTACCGTATTTCTACACACGGATTTTTTCCGGGAAGAAGCCCCTCAATACCATAAGAACCTGAGCCGTAACCTAGCCGTGCCGACAGCCGATACCATCATCCTGAACCGCGAGGCGCAAAATTTGTTGGGGAATATTTATCGAAGCGGCTACCTCTATAAAAAATGCGGGATTGAATTGGGTGGGCTGAAGCCAGCCGGACAGGTACAGGCTGACCTTTGGCAGCCCGAAAGTACCAATCCGGTCATGGAGGCATGGGATAAAATCAATCGTCGGTACGGTAGAGGCCGTCTGAAACTTGCGTCAGAACTATTGGCCAACAACTGGGAGATGAATAGGGACAGATTGAGTCAGTGCTATACCACACGTTTTGTTGATTTACTCATAGTTTGACAGAGGATTGTCCCCATGACCTTATCAAATTAAGATGGGCAGTGGCATATGGAAATTTCAAATGAAGTGTTACGGCATATTTCATTTATTCGGTAAATTTCCTGCCATGCCTTATACAATAAAATGTTCCGCACAATTGGGGTGGCTTTCAATATCCGGTATCGGTAAAAA